>DATBBO010000532.1:0-5308 GCA_036270995.1 Dongiaceae bacterium
GAAACCAGCTTCCAGGCTCCAATGAGCTGCTCGCGCAATGTCTTCGTCATCCCATCCTCCTCGGAGCAGGTCGAGACCAGTCCACCAGATCGAAGCCCCAGCGCGGCACTGGAACGGCGGCGGTGATCGGAGCGTTATTCCCCGAGGAGGGGGCGGCTCGTCACCGAAAGGAGACGCCATGCAGAATGCCGCAGACCTGAAGGTTCTTTTCATTGCGGGTTTCGGTCCAATCGTCGACGACGCGGGAGAAAGTCGGAAACTCTATCGCGATGTCGCCGGAATCTCCTTCAAAGAGGAGACTGGCGGTTACCTTCATACCGAAGCTCTTCCGGGGGCAAAGAGCTTTGCGCTGTGGCCGCTCCCTCAGGCAGCGCAGTCTTGTTTCGGCCAAGATTCCTGGCCCGAGGATATTCCGGCCCCGCAAGCCTGGCTCGAATTCGATGTGGACAGCGTCGAAAAGGCAACCGCGATCCTCGAATCGAGCGGATATCGCATGCTCGTCAAGAACAAGAAAGAGCCTTGGGGGCAAATCGTCAGCCGCTTCATCTCGCCCGAAGGACTGCTGGTCAGCGTCACTTTCACGCCGGGGTTTCGGGAACAGAAGTAGCCACACCCATCCATCCCGCCGCCGCCTCCCCGACCGCCGTCCTATTTCTTGGTCAGCGCACCTTCGAACTCGCAGTACCCAGTGAGCATGATCTTGGCGGCGCCTTCCTTGACCGAGCCGACGACGTCCATCGTGTGGCCACCGCCGACCTTGGCCGTGGTCTTGATGCCGTCGTTCTCGTCGAGCGTGGTCTCGAAGGTCCGCTCCGTCCGGCCCTCCTGCTGGAATGTGCCTTTCACGTTCTTGCCGTCGACGGTGACGTTGATGGTCATCTTGTAGCTCGGGCATTTTGAACTGCCGGGGACGTTCGTCCCGAAGCCAGTCCAGGTATAGACGACCGGCTGCGCCTGGGCAGCACCGGCGATCAGAAGAACCGCGAAGGCTCCTGCGGCAGCGAACTTTTGCATCGAAACGACTCCCGATAAGAGAAATGCCTGATGACCTCGGAAACTGCCGCTGGCCTTCTTCCGGCCTAGGCCATGTCCCGCCGGGGCGATCTTAACCAACTTCGATTGCGGAATCCCGCTCGGCGTTCACGCAAGAAGATGTGCCCGGCACTGCTTGGCTTGCTCGAATCGAGAGCGCAGCGAGCCGAAGTCGACCACCGAAAGTTGAACCGCATCGGCGGCAGAGCCGCAGGGCGAGCCAGCAGTGGCCAAGCGACGATGCCACGCCAGGCTTCTGGCTGGATCATCCCGTTACCCGGCTTTCCATCATTCTCAATTCGTCGAAATGGTGGAGCGATTCCATCGTCTGCAGGTAATGGACTTCGGACCGCTCGTCTGGTGGAAAGGATCTCTTTATGCGCTCCACCTCGCCCAAACAGTCATCCACTGGCTGGTGCCCGATCCAGCATAGCTCGTGAGTGACCTGCATGTGGGTGTGATCTCGCATTCTCACAACGACCCCTGGCAATTCTGGAGGCCTGCCGTCTTCTTCCGAGTCAAATCTTCGTGCAGGAAATATCCTATCTTCGCCGATATGTTCCGTCAGACCTGCTACGGCACTCGAATGCACAAATATGCGAAAGCCCTTCAACCCGCATGCCTCTGCGCGATGCGCGCGGACGATGGCAGATCCAAAGAACGAAGCTTCCGTCAGAAAGCCGCCAGGCAGGCTCAGTGTCGCGGTCCGATCAAAACCGAAATTTCCGAAGCCGACGCCGCCGCGTACTGGAATGCCGCGATTGATGAAGCTGCGCATCAAACCCGCGACGTGATGCGCGAACAGCACCGCGTCGTGAGAGATGACATAGGCGCAATCCGAAAACAGGGCGCACAATTTGACGCCTGAGTTCCCTACGGCATGCGGAAGTTCTGTCGCAGGCAGATGCTCGATGCTGAACTCCAAGACCTCCCTAAAATCCTTGCGCGCATCCGCGTACTCCCCGCGAACACGCGATGCATTTTCGAATTCATGGTCGTCAGGCAATTGTTCGAAGTAGGCACTGGAACCCAGCATGTCAAAGAAGCCGGCATAGGCTTGCATATCGCAAACTCGCTGAGGTGTCGCTGCGACTATTACATTAGCAAGAAACGCGCTGAATGAGCGGCGTATAATCTAAAATGGTGGTGCCCGCTGCCGGACTTGAACCGGCACGGCCGTTGCCGGCCAAGGGATTTTAAGTCCCTTGTGTCTACCAGTTTCACCAAGCGGGCCCTGGTGCGCCTAAGCCTAGAGCATCGCTGCCCAAGGGGCTAGAAGCCGGGGCCGGCAGGGCGTCCCTCGCCGCCCCGTCAGGGCTTGCAGGAGCTGCCGCGGCAGAGCAGGCCGAGCGGCATGCGGCCCAGCGAGAAGTTCGCGACCTCCTTGCCGGCCCATTCCGGTGCCGGGACCCGGAACAGGAAGAAGCCGTCCTTGGCCTGCCGAGGGCCGGTGCCGATCGGCTCCGCCGGAAGGCGCAGCACGTCCAGATGGGCGATCACCGCCAGGGTCTCGCTGCCGCCATCCCCGGTATAGAGGGGCTGCCCCTTGGTGAGAGCGTCGATCTCGGCCGCCACCTTGGCAGAATTGCCATGCTGGCGCGTCGATATCCAGGGGCTGATCACGAGCGCCACCGGGATGGTGACGACGATCCAGGCAATCAAGGCGGCATGAAGCGGCGCCAGGAGGCGCTGTCCCCGGCGCAGCGCCATCTCGGCCGCCACGATGGCGAAGATCGGATAGAGCGGCAGCAGATGGCGCGGGTGGTTGTCGGCGGTGACGAGATAGGGCAGCGCCCCCAGAAGCAGGATCCAGCGCAGCGTGATGCTCCAGGAGGGGCAAGTGGGCGCGATCTCGCCCACCGCCTTGCTGCCGAGCTTGGGCCGGATCAGCAGCGCCAGGACAAGGGCGCTGACAGGCAGGAGGCGCAAGACCATCTCGCCCCAGTAGCTGAGCACGCTTCCGATGAAATGGCCGAGGCCCCCGGTATTGGCACGATCGGCGATGTCGGAGAACAGCCGGGCGTTGCTGCTCCAGCCGCCGATGGCGAAGATCCACAGGGGCACGAATCCCAGGATCGCGGCATGGATCGCGAGGCTCGCCGGCGAGAGCAGGAAGCGCCGGTTCTCGTGGCGCAGGAGCAGCACCAGCCCGGCCGCGCCATAGAAGCCATAGGCGGTGAGCGCCTTGGTGAGAAAGCCTGCGCTGATGGCGATGCCCGCCAGCACCAGGAATGCGGGGCTGCGGCGCTCGACGGCGAGCAAGAGGCAGAGGATCGAGCCGAAGATGGCGAGCGAGAAGAGCGGATCGGAATAGGCCATCCAGCCGCGCTGTGTCAGCAGATCGCCGGTCAGGAAGCAGGCGGTGGTGAAGGCGGCGAGCAGCCGGTCGCGCGAGAGATGATAGGCGAAGAAGGCGGCCATCGCCGCCATGCCGAGGGTCGAGAGTGCCGCGATCAGGCGCAGCGCCAGCAGCAGATGGTCCCAGCCCAGAAGCCAGACGCCCAGCATGGCGACCCAGTTGAGAAACGGCGTCCGGCCATATTGGGAGCCGAGCTGCACCGGGCTCAGCCAGCTTCCATGCCACCAGGTCTCGACGGTGGTGATGGCATAGACCGGCTCCTCGCCGTAATAGGGATGCGGCAGCCAGCAGAGCAAGGCGAGCACGGCCGCGGCCGAGAGCAGCCAATAGCGCGCCGGCGGCCATGGCCCCTCGAGCCGCGCCGCGATGCGACGCCAGTCCATTCAGCTGCTCCTTCCCCGCGCCCGCGCTTTGAAGCGACGGCATTCACACAAGTCGGATGACGACTGCAGCTTACTTCCCCCTCCCCCCTCAAAGCGCGGGCCTGACGGCCCGCAGGGGGAGGGAGAAGAAAGCGCGGCGTTCTCCGGGCAATCCGCAAATCCCACAGCGCTTCGAAGCGGGAGAGGGAAAGAGTGCTCGGAGATGGCAGCATTCTCAGACCGGCGCCTCGCCTTCGATGGGTTCGGCGCCGAGCTCGCGGATGAGGGCGCGGAGCTCCTCGGCGGCGGCGTCGATCGGGCCCTGGGCGGTGCCGCGGAGCACGAAGCTCGCCCCGTAACGGCCCTGGCGAAAGAAGGGGTAGCTGCCGATCTCGAGCGCCGGATAGCGCTCCTGCAGCGCCCCCAGCCCGGCGGCGATCACCCCCTCGCCGAGATAGGCGCCGACGGTCCGCGAGAGCACCGGCGGGCCGCCGGTGAGGCTGCCCTTGATTCCGTCGAACATGGCCCGCATCACCGCCGGCACCCCTGCCATGACGAAGACATTGCCGATGCGAAAGCCGGGTGCGGCGGAGATCGGATTCTCGATCATCTCCGCCCCCTCCGGCATATGGGCCATGCGCAGCCGGGCTTCGTTCAGCCCGCCGGGCGGGTAGTGGCGCTCCAGGATCGCACGCGCTTGCGGGTCGAGGATCAGGGGCCGGCCGAAGGCGCGGGCGATGGAGGCCGAGGTGATGTCGTCATGGGTGGGGCCGATGCCCCCGGTGGTGAAGACATAGTCGTAGCGCGTCCGGCAATCATTGACTGCGGCGATGATCTCGGCCCCCACATCGGAGATAACCCGGGCCTCGCGCAGCCGGATGCCGAGCTTCGTCAGCTCCTCGGCGAGATGGCCGAGATTTGAATCCTTGGTCCGCCCCGAGAGAATCTCGTTGCCGATGATCAGCACCGCCGCGGTGACGATCCGCTCCTCTGAATCTCTCGAGCCCTCATCTTTCGAGCCGGGGGCGACCATTCAGTTCGTCCCCGCGGTCACGGCGTGGTAGCTGCGCAGCAGCATGCATTGCCGGGTCAGCTCGTCGACGCGCTTATCCTGGCTATAGGCATCGATGCTGGCGCCGACATCGGTGGGCTGCTGGCCCGCCAGGCCCTGGGCGTCATGCTCGCGATTGGATTGCGCCTGGGCATCGATGGTGCAGGCATGGAGATCGGCGCGCGCATCCTCCGTGGTCGTCGAGTCGCGCGCCCAGGCGATGTTCTCGGCCGAGGGATTGGCGCAGGCGCCCAGCATCAGCAGGGTCGTCGCGGCGAAGAAATGGCCGAGGTGACGGGATTTCAGCATGGCGAAGCGGGCGTACTCTGCTTCGCCCGTTCTCCGGTTGCAACCGGGGAATCGCGGGCAGCTACCAGCGCTCGACCATCAGACGCTCGATCAGCGCCCCGCCCACATCCTGGGGCTCGCCCTCCCAGGGGAAATAGAAGCTGGTGAGGCCGGGATCGCTGTTGACCTCCAGCACCCAGTGATTCCCTGGTGCTG
>DATBBO010000533.1:0-5640 GCA_036270995.1 Dongiaceae bacterium
GCTTCCGCATGGCCCGAAGAGGCATAGCATGCCCGGCGCCATTCTTGCGATAGCCCGTGACGAGGAGTCCCCATGGCCCTGCCGATCGCTGAGCGCTGGTTCGAGACCAGGCGTATCGACGATGACATCACCCTGTTATGGGAGCCGCATGTCGTCCCTCTCATGCGCTGCAATATCTGGCATGTGCGTGGGCGAGACCGCGACCTTCTGATCGACACGGGCATGGGGGTGGCAAGCCTGCGCGAGGCCGCCAAGCATCTGCTGGAGAAGCCCGTGACGGCGGTTGCGACCCATACCCATATGGACCATGTGGGAGGACATCACGAGTTCGAGGATTGCCTGGTGCATGAGATCGAGGCCGAGAATCTGCGCCACCCCAAGGGCATGGGGAGGCTGGTCACATCGGATTGGGACCGGGCGGATGTCATCGCGCTGGAGGGTGTGGGCTATGCCGTCCCGCCGGAACTCGTCACCGCATTGCCCCATACGGGCTATCGACTCGACGACTATCGGCTGCGGCCCGCACGCCCGACCGTGCTGGTGAAAGAAGGCGACATAGTCGATATCGGCAACCGACATTTCGAGGTCCTGCATCTGCCGGGCCACTCGCCCGGGAGCATCGGGCTCTGGGAGCAAGCGACGGCAACGCTCTTCTCGGGCGATGCGCTCTATGACGGGCCACTACTGGACGAGTTGCCGACCTCCAATATCGCCGACTACCTCCTCACCATGGCGCGGCTGCGGGAGATGCCGGTCCGCGTGGTGCACGCGGGTCACGATTCGAGCTTTGGGCGCGACCGACTGGTCGAGCTCTGCGATGCCTATATCCGCCGGCGCGAGGCTCGAGCCGCCTAGGAGCCCTTGCGCCTCAGGACCGGCGACTGAGCGAGGAAGACGCCGGCCAGGATTACCAGGCTGCCGGCTATCTGGGGCCAGGTGAAGCTGCCGCCAAGCAACAGCGTCGCCGCCACCGCCGCCGCCGGCATCAGATTGTTGTACATCGAGGCGGTGACCACTCCGATCCGGCTGACGGCGTAGTGCCAGAAGAAATTGCCGAGCGCATTGGGGAAGATGCCGGCGTAGAGCACCAAGGCAATGCTTTCGGCGGTGAGATCGATATGCAGATGCACCAGGCCACCGAGAAGCAGCACCGGCAGAAGCAGCAGAAGCCAGAAGGTGCCGGCGGCGACGGTATAGGTCGTGATCTGGAGCTGGCTGTAGCCGCTGAGCCAGCGCTGCGCGGCCATGGACATCCAGGTCCAGGTCACATTGGCGAGGATGATCAGGATCTCGCCACCCCGGAACTGGGCGTGGCCGACCGCCTCGCCGCCCAGGACCGAGACGAGGCCCCCGATGACCGAAAGGATTGTGCCGATGATGATCGCCCGGCCGAGAGGCTCTCGATAGAGGGCGGCCGCCGTCAGGGCGGCGGTCACGGGGTTGGTTGTCGAGATGATCGCGGAGGACAGCCCGCTGGAATATTGAACGCCGATGCTGGTGAGAAGGGAGCCCAGGGTCACCCCCATGAGCCCGAGGAGCAGAATGCGGCGCCAGGCGATCAGCCGCGGCAGGGGCGCGCGGCGGCGATCGGCGAGGACCACGGCGTAGAGAGCGATGAGGCTGCAGGCCTGGCGGCCCAGTGTGGCGGAGTAAGCGTCCCAGGTCAGCAGCAAGCGCTCGAGGACCGGGAAGAACGCCCCCCAGACGCAGATCGTCAGCAGCATCCCGAGATTGGCGCGCAGCCGGTCGGCCGAGGGTGTGAGGGCGACCTCCCGAACGGTCACGGCCGGGCCCCGAGGCCGAGGTCAATACCGGGCCCGATCAAATCCGCGTCTCGCCCATTGGTGGAAGTGCCAGTCCCCATGCCGGCCGAAACGGCGGCCGGCGGCAGTCTAGGAGAGAAGCTTCGCCGACGGCAAATGCAGCCGGCGCAATGCTGCCCGTCCGGTGCCGCGGGCGGAGGCCGTCTCCCGCGCTGGCAGCGTGCCGCCGGATAAGGCATATCTCGTCGGCGCATTATTCGGGGCTTTTCCAGCATGCCGATCAACCCCACCGATCTTCAGCATCCGGGCGCCGCTCATGTCGACTCCTATTGGGCGGCCACGGCCGGGCCCGAGGTCGAGGGCGCGGCCCCCGTCGACAGCGACAGGGAGGTGGATGTCGCCATCATCGGCGGCGGCTATACGGGGCTCTCGGCGGCCTATCACCTTGGACGGGAACATGGCATCAGCGCCCATGTGCTGGAAGCCAACCGCATCGGCTGGGGATGCAGCGGCCGCAATGGCGGCTTCTGCTCCATCGGCATCGGCAAGGATGATTTCGGCGATTGGGTCAGGCGTTTCGGCCTCGACCCCGCCAAGCGGATCTTCGAGCAGGGTCGCGAGGCGGTGCGCAGCGTCCAGCGCATCCTCGACGCCGAGAAGCTGGAGGTGGACCGCAGCCCCGAGGGCGGGCTCGAGCTGGCGCATCGCCCTAACCGGATCGGCGAGATGGCGGTGCGCCAACGGAGGCTGAAGGAGCTCTTCGGTCTCGATTGGCGGCTGCTCTCAAAGTCGGAGCTCGACCAGGGATATCTGGTGAGCCGCGAAGCCCATGGCGCGCTCATCCATGACGAGGGATTCGCACTCCATGCCATGAAGTACAGCCGCGGGCTCGCCCGCGCCGCCCAGCGTCACGGCGCCGCGCTCCATGGCGCCTCTCCGGTTCTGGAATGGGGTCGGGACGGCAAGCGTCATCTCCTGCAAACCCCCGGTGGCTCGGTCCGGGCGCGACAGGTCGTCATTGCCGGCAACGGCTATACGGGTGACCGCCTGCACCCGGCCACCAACGGCCGGCTGCTGCCGGCGCTCTCCAACATCATCGTTACCCGCGAGCTGAGCCAGGCGGAGCGCGAGTCCGTCAACTGGCGAAGCTATCTCAAGATCTGGGATTCGCGTCGGCTGCTGTTCTACTACCGCCTTCTGCCCCAGAACCGGGTCCTGTTCGGCGCCCGGGGCGGGATCGACGACACGCCCGAGAGCAACAGGTACCAGAAGGCATGGCTGGAGCGGCGGTTCGCCGAGATGTTCCCCGCATTGGCCAAGGTGGAGACAGAATATTTCTGGCGCGGCTGGGTCTGCCTCTCGCGCGACAAGAACCCCCATCTCGGCAGCATCGAGGACGGTACCGTCCACTACGCCCTGGCCTATATGGGCTCTGGTGTGGCGCTGGCGACATATTGCGGGCGCCTGCTTGCGGGGCGGATTGCAGGAAGATCCGATGGCGAGGTAGGTCCGCTCCTGGGCGCTCCGCTGCCGGCCTTCCCCTTCCCGGCCCTTCGGCGGCTCTACCAGCGCCTCGCCTATACCTACTATGGATTCAAGGACGAGTATCTGTGAGCAACGGCGGGCGGTTGGCATTTCAGCTGGGCGGCCTGCTCCTGATGGGCATCGGCTGGGGCGGGAACATCCTGCTCGCCAAGCTCGCCACCAGCCTGGGCGCGCCGCCCATAGGCCTCGCCTTCTTGGAGGCTGCGGGCAGCGCCGTGCTGCTGCTGGTGGCCAGCTGGGTGCGAGGCCGGCCGCCCAGCCTCGACGGCCGGCATCTGCGCTTCTACACCATCAGCGGGGCACTTGGGGTTGTGATCCCCAACATCGCGATCTTCCACGCTGCACGCCACCTCTCAGCGGGGCTCATCGCCATACTCATGACGCTGACGCCTCTGGTCACCTATGGCCTGTCCCTGGCGCTCAGGATCGAGCCTTTCCAATGGGTGAGAGCACTCGGGCTTCTCCTCGGCCTCCTGGGCGTGACCCTGATCCTGGCACCCTCCAGCAGCCTGCCGGAGCCTGGCCTCGCCGGCTGGGTCGTGGTCGGATTTCTGGCCACCGCTATGTTTGCAATTCAGAACGTCTATATCGCCCATGCCTGGCCGCGGGACGGCGATGCCCTCGCGCTCTCCTGCGGTGGCCTCCTTGCTTCGTCTGTGATGCTGGTACCCTTGGCAGGTCTGACCGAAGGCTTCATCGACCTGGTGCCGCCCTGGGGTATCGTTCAATGGGCGGGCAGCGCCATGGCGGCGGTCAACGCCCTGATGACGGCGCTCTTCATCGCGTCCATCCGTCAGGCAGGCCCGGTCTTCGCATCCCAGACCGCCTATCTCATCACCATTGCCGGGGTCCTTTGGGGCATGCTGCTGCTCCATGAGCATCACAGCGCCTGGATTTGGGCAGCCATGTTGGCCATGTGTGCCGGCGTGGCGCTCGTCACCCGCCCCGGCCTGCGCCGGGCAAGCGGGGCGCTCGGTTGAGCCAGCGCGTGGTTCGCGCCGCCAATCGAGGCTAGGCTGAGTCATGAGCCGCCTCCTGGTCGAAGAGATCCCTTATCGCGATCCCCTCACTGTCTTCGCCGGATTCGCGACGCGGCCCGGGGCAACTTTCCTCGACAGCGCGCGCACGGATAGTGCGCTCGGCCGCTATTCCTTCGTCATGGCCGATCCCTTCCTCAGTCTCAAAAGCCGCGACGGGCTGATCGAGGAGGGTGAGACGCATTTCATCGGCGATCCCTTTGCCGTCCTGGCCAAGCGGCTCGAACGCTATGCCGTGACCCATGAGCGGGGTCTGCCACCCTTCCAGACAGGCGCCGCGGGATATTTCGCCTATGACCTGGGGCGCCATCTGGAGCGGCTGCCGAGTCATCGCATCGACGATCAGCCCTTGCCCGATCTGCTGATGGGCTTCTACGGCTGGGCCATCGCTTTCGATCATGCCGAAACGCGTGTCTTCATCATGGCGAACGGCCATCCGGCGACAAGCGAGCCCGAACGCCAAAGGCTAGCAGCGGCGCGGATCACCGAAATCCGCCAGCGTCTCGCGCGGCCGGCCAGCCTGCCGCGCGGCCAGGTGATCGCGCCGCCGCGACCGGACATCGAGCGCAGCGCCCATGAGGCCATGGTCCGTCGCGCCATCGACTACATCCTCGCGGGAGACATCTATCAAGCCAATATCACCCAGCGATTCAGCGCCGAGCTCAGGGCGACGGACGATCCCTTCGCACTCTATTGCGCGCTGCGCCGGCGCAACCCCGCGCCCTTCGCCGCCTTTCTCCGTCACGGGGAAGTGGCCATCGTCTCGGCTTCCCCCGAACGCTTCCTGAAGCTGGATCGAGGCCGAGTCGAGACCCGGCCAATCAAGGGCACGCGACCGCGCGGGGCCACGCCGGCGGAGGATGAGAGCCTGAAGCGCGAGCTTGCGGCGAGCATCAAGGACCAGGCCGAGAACCTGATGATCGTCGACCTACTGCGCAACGATCTCTCCCGTGTCTGCCGCGACCGGACAGTCGACGTGCCGGTGCTGTTCGGTCTCGAGAGCTATGCGACCGTACACCACCTGGTCTCTGTGGTGACAGGTGAGCTCACCGCGGGAAAGGGCGCCGTCGATCTGCTGCGCGCAGCCTTTCCCGGCGGTTCCATCACGGGCGCGCCGAAGATCCGGGCCATGGAGATCATCGCCGAACTCGAGCCCACGCGCCGTGGCCCCTATTGCGGCAGCATCGGTTATATCGGCTTCGATGGTGCGATGGATACCAGCATCGTCATCCGCACCATCTGTATCCTAGGACATCAACTCACCTTCCAGGTCGGTGGCGGGATCGTCGCCGATT
>DATBBO010000534.1:0-7046 GCA_036270995.1 Dongiaceae bacterium
CCTGGAGATCGTCGCCGCTCCCGGGCAGGAGCAGCAGTAGGAACATGTCGGTCATATCGGCGACGGCAGTCTCCGACTGGCCGACGCCCACGGTCTCCACCAGCACCACGTTATGGCCCGCCGCCTCCACCAGCAACATCGCCTCCCGGCTCCGCCGCGCCACCCCACCCAGGGTCTCGCCGGCGGGCGAGGGGCGGATGAAGGCCCCGGATTCCCGGGCGAGCCGCGTCATGCGGGTCTTATCCCCCAGGATCGAGCCGCCGCCCAGCCTGGAAGAGGGATCGACAGCGAGCACCGCCAGGCGATGGCCCTGCGAGAGGACATGGAGGCCGAAGGTCTCGATGAAGGTCGATTTGCCAACCCCGGGGGCGCCGGAGATGCCGATGCGGATCGACTTGCCTGTCCGCGGGAGCAGGATCTCCAGCAGCCGGTCGGCGACCGGGCGATGGTCGGGCCGGCTCGATTCCACCAGGGTGATGGCCTGGGCCAGCGCCCGGCGCTCGCCCCGGCTTAGCGCCTCGGCGAGTGCGGCCGGATCGGGGAGGGTGGGATCGAGGGGGGCGGCCTCGTTCATGACGCCGCCGCCAGCTCCTTGGCCTCGCGTTCAGCCGCCGCCTCCTGTTGGCGGGCCCACATGGCGGCATAGCGCCCGCCGCGGGCCAGGAGCTCGCCATGCCGGCCCCGCTCCACGGCGCGGCCTTCATCCAGCACCAGGATCTCGTCGGCATCGATGACGGTGGAGAGGCGATGTGCGATCACCAGGGTGGTGCGATCCTCGGAGACTTCGGCGAGGCTCGCCTGGATCTCCCGCTCCGTATGGCTGTCAAGGGCCGATGTCGCCTCGTCGAAGAGCATGATGGCCGGGTTCTTCAGAATGGCCCGCGCGATGGCGACCCGCTGCTTCTCTCCGCCGGAGAGCTTCAGCCCCCGCTCGCCGACGCGGGTGGCGAAACCGTCGGGCAGCCGCATCACGAGATCGCTGAGGCGCGCCAGGCGCGCGGCCTCCCGCACCTCGGCCTCGCTCGCCGAGGGTCGGCCATAGGCGATGTTGTATTCCAGGCTGTCGTTGAACAGCACGGTGTCCTGGGGCACCACGCCGAGGGCCGCGCGCAGCGAGGCCTGCGTCACCTCGGCGATGTTCTGCCCGTCGATCAGAATCTCCCCACCCGTCGGATCGTAGAAGCGGAAGAGCAGGCGCGAGACGGTGGATTTGCCGGCCCCGCTCGGTCCCACGATGGCGATCGTCTTGCCCGGCTCCACGATGAAGCTCAGATCCTTCAGGATCGGCCGGCGCGGGTCATAGCCGAAGGCGACGTGACGGAACTCGATTCGTCCGCCGGTCACCGCGAGATCCGGCGCGCCGGGCCGGTCGGCGACCTCGATATCGACGCCCAGCAGATCGAACATCGCCTCCATGTCGATCAGGGCTTGGCGGATTTCGCGATAGACCGTGCCGAGGAAATTGAGCGGCAGATAGAGCTGGATCAGATAGGCGTTGACCAGAACGAAATCGCCCACCGTCGCCTTGTGCGCCACCACCGCGAGGGCCGACATGGACATCAGCAGGGTGACGCCGGCGGCGATGATGAAGTTCTGGCCGATATTGAGCCAGGACAGGCTGACGCGCGTGCGCACGGCCGCCGTTTCGTATTGCTGCAGCGCCACGTCGTAGCGCCGCGCCTCATGCTCCTCATTGCCGAAATATTTGACCGTCTCGTAGTTGAGCAGGCTGTCGATGGCCTTGGTGTTTGCCTCCTGATCGGCGTCGTTCATCCGCCGGCGGTATTTGATGCGCCATTCGGTGAGGGCGAAGGTGAACCAGATATAGCCGCCGATGGTGACGAAGGTGACGGCGGCATAGCGCCAGTCGTAGAGCCGCCACAGTATGCCGCAGACGAGCGCGATCTCCAGCAGCGTCGGCAGCACGTTGAACAGCAGGAAGGTGAGCAGGAACTCGATGCCCTTGGCGCCGCGCTCGATGACCCGGGAGAGGCCGCCGGTCTGGCGGTCGAGATGGAAGCGCAGGCTGAGCGCATGGAGATGGCGGAAGGTCTGCAGCGCCACCTTGCGGATGGCGCGCTGGGCGACCCGGGCGAAGATGCCGTCGCGCAGCTCGCTGAAGACCTGGGTCATCACCCGGGCGAGGCCATAGGCCAGCAGCAGGCCGAGGGGAAGCGCGATCGCCACGGGCGCCTTGGGCGACAGCGCGTCCACCAGAAGCTTGAAGAGCATCGGCACCAGGATATTGGTGGCCTTGGCCAGCAGCAGGCAGACGATCGCCGCCACCACCCGCGCGCGCATCGCCGTCTCGCCCTTGGGCCAGAGCAGGGGCAGCAGGGTGCGCACCGCCGCCCATTGACCACCGCCCCGCAGGCGGCGCGTGAGGCTCATATTCATGGCTCCAACCTAAGCGCCCGGCGGCAAAAGACAAGTTACTGTCCTGCGCCCGCTCGGCTCCTTTTCTTTCCCCTCTCCCCCCGTTGGAGACGAGGGGACTGCGGAGAGCGAGGCAAGACGGGCTACTGCGCGGCGAGCTTGCCGAGATTGCGCTGGATCAGGAGGTAAAGCTTGCCGATATCGGCGGTGAGGAAGGCGGTGTTCAGCACATTGTCCGGATCGGCCTTGCCGGCGCGCTCGATCAGCTCCTCGAAGCGGCTGGTGAAGCGCATCACCAGATCGCGCAGCTTCAGATCCTTCTCATAGCGCTCGTTCAGCGCTGGCAGGAGATAGGCATCCTTCTTGTTGAGGAGCCGGCGCACGAAGGCCGAGCGGTCGCCCGAGCGGTAGCGCTTCCACACCTCCGGCGGCACCTCGGAATCGAGCAGCGTGGTGATGTCGATTGAGAGGGTACCGAGCTCGGCCACGATCTCGGCGGCGATGGTGAGGAAGCTCTCGCTGCGCGCCCTCTGCCGCGCTTCGCTCAGGGATTCGACCTCGGCCTTGGCCGCGAGCGTGGCGCGGTTCAGTGCCTCGCTCTGGGTCTTCAGCAGCTGGCCCAGATCGGCGGCGCGATCGAGGGCCTCGCCCAGCACCTTGCTCATGCGGCCCGCCTGCTCCTCGACCCGCGTATCGAGCCCGCCGACATTGCGGATCGCCTCGTCCGCCGCGCCGATCAGAAGCTTGGAGCGGGCCTCGATCTCCGCCCCCAGCCCCGAGATCTCCGCCCGCATGGTCTGGGTCGAATCCATCAGCCGGCGGATCTGGGCCTCGACATCTTCGGTGAGCCGCAGCACGTCGCCGCGCGCCGTATCGGCCTTGCGTTCGGCGAATTCGGCGGCGGCATTGAGATCGGCAATGGGCTTCACCAGCATCTCGTTCACGTGCTGGGCGAGTTCGCCGCTGCGCTCGGCCAGCGCGATCAGCTCGGTCATCTGGTTGCTGATGATGCCGCGTCCCGCCGCCGCGCGTCCCGCCGCCTCCTCCGTGGCGGCGATCAGCATCTGGCCCTCCTCGCGGAAGGCGAAGGCGGCCTCTTCGCTGCGCCGCTCCACCTCGCCGGCCGCGTTGGCGAGCTCGCGGGAGAGCTCCTGCACCGAGTCGCGCAGCGCCTCGACCCGGGCGTCGTTCTGGTCGATCCGCCGGCCCACCTCGTCCACCCGGTCGCGGAAGCTTTCCGCCAGCTCCTCTTCCTTCGCGAGGGTGGCGGTGATCAGGCTGCGCAGCGCCTCGATATCGGCGCGCAGCGATGTGCTGAAGGTGGCCATGCGCTGGCGCTCGCGCTCGGAGCTCGCCGCCAGATCGTCTCCGCCCCGGCGATAGGCCTCGCCCACCGCCTCGACGATCAGGCTCGCTTCCGCCCGCATGACCTCGGCGATCTGGGCGATCCGCGCCCGCTCGGCTTCGGTCGCCTGCTGAAGCTCCAGCCCGTGCTGGCGATAGGATTCGGCGACGCTGCCCATCATGGCCGCCGCCTCCTCGCGCATGGCGGCGCCGACATTGTCGATCCGCTCGCGCTCGCGCTCGCTGGCCGCGGCGAAATCCGCCTCGCGCCGGCGATAGGCCTCGGCGACTGCGACCACGATGGCTTCCGCCTCGGCCTTCAGGCGGCCGCCGGCGGCCTCGATATGCTGGCGCTCGCGCGCCATCGCCTCGCCCAGCTCCTGGGCCTGCTGGCGATAGCTTTCGCCCACCAGGCCGGCGCGGTCGGCGGCGGCGCCGATATCGGTGCTGAGGCCGGAGAGCCGCGTGTTCGCCTCCACGAGGAGCGTTCCCAGATTCATCGCTGCCTGGGTCGTCACCTCGCCGATCCGCTTGGCCTCCGCCTCGATGCGGGTCGAGACTTCGGCCACCTCGCCGGTGGCCTTGCCGCTCGCCGACGTCAGGGTCTCGCTTGCCTTGGTGATGGCATCGATGAGCGTCGCGGATTCGCCGGAGATGCGCTCGGCCACCGCCTCCGCCTCGCTCGACTGGCCCTTCAGCGAATCCCGCAGCCATTCGGAGGTGCGGCCCGCCTCGGAGGCAGCGCGGGAAAGCTGGGTGAGCTGGGTCTGCATCTGGCCCTGCAGCTTCTGGCCCTGCTCCACGAGCCCCTGAAACAGCCGGTTCGCCGCGGCGGCTTTCTCGGCCAGCTCGGCCTCGACCTGCTTCATCATCTCCGCGGCAGCGGCGGTCATGCTCTCCATCTGCTGGCGCAGCAGGCGGGTCGCCTGATTGCTCTGGTCTTCGAGCTGGCCGCGCTGCTGGCTGAGGCCCTGCTTCGCCTGCTCCACCTCCTGGGCCACCTTGGCCGCCGCGGCGGTGATTCCCTGGCTCTGGCTCTCCAGAAGCGCGGCCGCCTTGGCGAGCTGGCTGTCCGCGGCGGTGGTGGCTTTCGAGACCAGCTCGGCGCGCTGGCGCAGCGCATCGCTGAGGCTCGCCGCCTTCGCCTCCGCGGCGCCGAGCGGCTCGCGCAGCCGGGCAAGCTCGGCCTCGAGGGAGGCCATATGGGCCGCGAGCTGGCGATCGCGCTTCAGGAAGGCGAGGAACACCCAGAGGAAGGCGAGCGCTCCCGCATAGCCCGCCAGGAGTCCACCCTGCTCGCCAGGGGACATCTGGGCGAGCGCGCCCCAGCCGATGCGCATCGCCACATAGAGGGCGCAGAGGATCGTCCAGAGCGCCGTCAGGAGGAGGCCGACGATCAGGAAAAGATGCCGGCGGTCGGTCTCGGGCATGGCGTCGTCAGGCCGCCAGCCGGCGGCCGCGGATCAGGCCCAGGATCTCGGCCGCTGCCTGGGGGATATTGGTTCCGGGGCCATAGATCGCCGCCACGCCCGCCTTCTTCAGGAACTCGTGATCATGGGGCGGGATGACGCCGCCGCAGACCACCAGCACGTCGCGCGCGCCTGCGGCATGGAGGGCATCGAGAAGCTGCGGGACCAGGGTCTTGTGCCCGGCCGCCTGGGTCGAGACGCCGACCACATGGACGTCGTTCTCGATCGCCTGGCGCGCCGCCTCCTCGGGCGTCTGGAACAGCGGCCCGATATCGACATCGAAGCCGATATCGGCGAAGGCGGTGGCGATCACCTTGGCGCCGCGGTCATGGCCATCCTGCCCCAGCTTCACCACCAGGAGCCGCGGCCGCCGGCCGCGCTCCTCGGCGAAGCGGGTGACATCCTGCTGGACGCGCCGGAACTCGGGATCCCCGGCGGAGGCGCCGCCATAGACCCCGGCGATCGCGCGCGTCGTCGCCTGGAAGCGGGTGAAGACGCTCTCCAGCGCCGCCGAGACCTCGCCCACCGTCGCCCGCGCCCGCATGGCCTCGATGGCGCGGGCGAGCAGATTGGCAGCTTCTGCGCCGCTTTCGTCGCGGGCCGCGCGCTTCAGCGCCTCGAGCGCCGCCTCGACCTTCCCCGCATCGCGCGAGGCGCGGAGCTGGGCGAGGCGGGCGATCTGGGTCGCCCGCACCTTGCTGTTGTCGATATCGAGGATCTCCACCTCGTCCGGCTGGTCGGGACGGTATTTGTTGACTCCGATGATTACATCCTCGCCGCGATCGATGCGGGCCTGGCGCCGGGCGGCAGCCTCCTCGATCTTGAGCTTGGGGAGCCCCGCCTCGACGGCCCGGGTCATACCCCCCAGCGCCTCGACCTCGGCCATCAGCTTCTCGGCCTCGGCGACCAGGGAGGCGGTCAGGGATTCGAGGTAATAGCTGCCGGCCAGTGGATCGACGGTGTGGGTGATCCCCGTCTCCTCCTGGAGGATGAGCTGCGTGTTGCGGGCGATGGCGGCGGAGAAAGGCGTGGGCAGGGCGAGCGCCTCGTCGAAGGCGTTGGTGTGGAGCGACTGGGTTCCACCCAGCACGGCGGCCAGCGCCTCGATCGTGGTGCGGATGATGTTGTTGTAGGGGCCGAGCTCCGTCAGGCTGACGCCCGAGGTCTGGCAATGAGTGCGCAGCGCCAGCGACATCCGATCCTTGGGCCCGAAGGGCTGGGTCAGCCGGGCCCAGAGCAGGCGTGCTGCGCGCAGCTTGGCGATCTCCATGAAGAAGTTCATGCCGATGCCGAAGAAGAAGGAAAGCCGCGGGGCGAAGGCGTCGATGGCAAGTCCGCGCCGGAGCGCCGCGCGGACATATTCCAGTCCGTCGGCGAGCGTGAAGGCGAGCTCCTGCACGGCGGTCGCTCCCGCCTCCAGCATGTGATAGCCCGAGATGGAAATGGAATTGAACTTGGGCATCTCCGCCGCCGAGAAGGCGATGATGTCGGCGACGATGCGCATGGAGGGGCCGGGCGGATAGATATAGGTGTTGCGGACCATGAACTCCTTGAGGATGTCGTTCTGGATGGTCCCGGAGATCTGCTTGGCCGGAACGCCCTGCTCCTCGGCGGCGACGATGAAGGCGGCCAGCACCGGCAGCACGGCGCAGTTCATGGTCATGGAGACGCTCATCCTGTCCAGGGGTATGCCTTGGAACAGGATCTTCATGTCCTCGACACTGTCGATGGCGACCCCCGCCTTGCCCACATCACCGACCACCCGGGGATGGTCGGAATCGTAGCCGCGATGGGTGGCGAGATCGAAGGCGACAGAGAGCCCCATCTGGCCCGCCGCCAGATTGCTGCGGAAGAAGG
>DATBBO010000535.1:0-5098 GCA_036270995.1 Dongiaceae bacterium
TATTCCGTCATCTGCTACTACGCGGTGCTGAAGACGGGCGGCACGCTGGTCAATTTCAATCCTCTCTACAGCACCCGCGAGCTGGCCCACCAGATCGAGGATTCCGAGACCGACATCATGGTGACCCTGGATGTCGCCTCGCTCCATGACAAGCTCGCCCCGCTGATCGGCCACTCGCGGCTGAAGCATGTGGTGGTCTGCCGCTTGGCCGAGGCGCTGCCCTTCCCGCGCAACCTGCTCTATCCCTGGGTCATGCGCCACGAGGTGGCGCGCATCCCGGCGGATGCGACCTACCTCCTCTTCGCCCGGCTGATCGCCCATGGCGGCGATCCTTCGCCCGTGGAGATCGATCCGGATCGCCACATCGCCCTGCTGCAATATACCGGCGGCACGACGGGTGTGCCCAAGGCGGCGATGCTGACCCACGCCAATCTCTACGCCAATACCGAGCAATGCGCGCGCTGGTTCGCCCACGCACCCGCCGGGCCCCGGCGCATCCTAGGCATCCTGCCGCTGTTCCACGTCTTCGCCATGACGGTGATCATGAACTGGTCGCTGCACGAGGGGGCGGAGATGATCCTGATGCCGCGCTTCAAGCTGAAGGACCTCCTGCGCACCATCACCCGCAAGAAGCCGACGGCACTCGCCGGCGTGCCCACCTTGTTCAATGCGATCCTGAACGCCCCGGATCTCGCCCGCTACGATCTCAGCTCCCTGCACTATTGCCTCTCCGGCGGGGCGGCGCTCTCCCATGAGCTGCGCTCGCGCTTCGAGAAGGCCATCGGTGCCAAGGTCCTGGAAGGCTATGGCCTCAGCGAAACTTCGCCGGTGGTCAGCTGCAATCCCGTCAACCCGCCCGAGGCCGTTCCCCCGCCGCCGGGCTCTGTCGGAGTGCCCTATCCCCGGACCGTGATCTTGATCCGCGCCGTCGATCCCCCGCATCAGATCCTGGGGCCGGGCGAAGCGGGGGAAATCTGCGTCACCGGGCCCCAGGTCATGGCGGGCTATTGGAAGCAGCCTGCCGAGACGAAGCGCGCGCTGGTGGATGGTCTTTTCGCCACGGGCGATGTCGGCCATATGGACGAGAACGGCTATCTCTTCATCACCGACCGCCTGAAGGACATGATCAACGCCAGCGGCTTCAAGATCTATCCGCGCAATATCGAGGAGGTGGTGCTGACCCATCCCGCGGTGCTGGAATGCGCGGTGGTGGGCGTGCCTGACGCCTATAGGGGTGAGACGGTGAAGGCCTTCATCGCGCTCAAGCCGGGCCAGAGCCTGACCGCCGAGAATCTTACCGCCTTCCTCGCCGACAAGCTCTCGGCCGTGGAAATGCCGAAGCTGATCGAGTTTCGGGCAAGCCTGCCGAAGACAGCCGTGGGCAAGATCTCCAAGAAGGATCTCCTCGCAGAAGGACCCTCCGCATGAAAAACGTCTTCATCGCCGGCTATGTGCGTTCGCCCTTCCACTTCGCCACCAAAGGCGCGCTCGCCCGGGTGCGTCCCGACGACATGCTGGCGGCGGTGATCCAGGGCCTGCTGCAGAAGACCGGCGTGCCGGCGGAGGATCTCGAGGACCTCATCGTCGGCTGCGCGATGCCGGAAGGCGAGCAGGGGCTGAATGTCGCGCGGCTGACGGGGCTGCTCGCGGGCTTGCCCATCAGCGTCGCCGGCACCACGGTGAACCGCTTCTGCGGCTCCTCCATGCAGGCGATCCACATGGCGGCCGGCGCGATCCAGCTCGGCGCCGGGGAGGCCTTCATCGCCGGCGGCATCGAATCCATGAGCCGCGTGCCGCTGGGCGGCTTCAATCCTTTGCCCAATCCCAAGCTCGCCGCCGCGACCCAGGCCTATATCTCCATGGGCGAGACGGCGGAGAACCTGGCGCGCAAATACAAGATCGGCCGCGAGCGGCAGGAGCAGCTTGCCGTCGACAGCCATGCCCGCGCCGCCGCCGCCGAGGCCGCGGGCAAGTTCGCCGACGAGATCGTTCCCATCGCGGCGGGCAATCAGCGGGTGGAGAAGGATGGCTGCATCCGCCCGGGTACCGATCTGAAGACGCTCGCGGGCCTCAAGCCCGCCTTCGACGAGAAGGGCACCGTCACCGCCGGCACCTCCTCACCGCTGACCGACGGCGCGGCGGCCACGCTCATCGTGAGCGAGGATTACGCCAAGGCCCACGGGCTCCAGCCTCTGGCCAAGCTCCGCAGCGTCGCGGTCGCCGGCTGCGCGCCGGAGATCATGGGGATCGGCCCGGTCGAGGCGACGCGCAAGGCGCTGAAGCGTGCCGGGCTCGCCCTCAAGGATATCGATGTCATCGAGCTCAACGAGGCCTTCGCCGTCCAGGCGCTCGCCTGCATGGACGATCTCGGCATCGACTGGGCCAAGACCAATATCGATGGCGGGGCGACGGCCATCGGCCATCCGCTCGGCGCGACGGGAGCGCGCATCACCGGAAAGGCGGCGCAGATCATGAGGCGCGAGGGCAAGCATTTCGCGCTTTCCACGCAATGCATCGGCGGCGGCCAGGGCATTACGACGATTCTGGAGGCGGTCTGATGGAGATCCGCCGCGCGGCGGTGATCGGCGCCGGCGTCATGGGCAGCGGCATCGCCGCCCATATCGCCAATGCCGGCCTACCCGTCGACCTTCTCGACGTGCCGGCCAAGGAAGGTGCCCGGGATGCCATCGCCGCCGGCGCCATCGAGCGGCTGCTGAAGACCGATCCCGCGCCTCTCATGAGCCGCGACAATGCCCGGCTCATCCGCCCCGGCAATATCGAGGACGATCTCGGCCGCCTGAAGGAGGCGGACTGGATCGTCGAGGCGGTGGTCGAGAAGCTCGAGATCAAGCATTCGCTCTACGCCAGGCTCGCCGGCGTCGTGAAGCCGGGGGCGATCCTCAGCTCCAACACCTCCACCATCTCGCGGCGAAGGCTGGTGGAGGGGATGCCCGAGGATCTCGCCCGGCGCTTCGCCATCACCCATTTCTTCAATCCGCCGCGCTATCTGCGCCTGCTGGAGATCGTCCCGCCTCCCCCTGACAAGACATCGGGCGAGCATGGCGAGGCGATCCGCGCGCTCGCCGATTTCGCCGATCATCGCCTCGGCAAGTCCGTCGTCTGGTGCAAGGACACGCCGGGCTTCATCGCCAACCGTATCGGCGCCTTCTGGATCCAGAGCGCCGCCATAGGTGCTGTCGATGGCGGCCTCACGGTGGAGGAGGCGGATGCGGTGATGGGCCGGCCGCTGGGCATTCCCAAGACCGGCATCTTCGGGCTTCTGGATCTGGTCGGCCTCGACCTCCAGCCCCATGTCGATGCCTCCCTCGCCGCCCAGCTCGCCAAGGATGATCCCTATCAGCCTCTGCGCCGCGACTGGCCGCTCTTCGACAGGATGATCGCCGAGGGCTATATCGGCCGCAAAGGCAAGGGTGGCTTCTATCGCCTGCTGCGCGACGGGGCCGGGAAGGAGCTCCAGGCGATAGATCTCAAGACCGGCGCCTACCGGGCGAAGCAGGATGCGCGGCTGGAAAGCGTCGCCGCCGCCAAGGCGGGACTGAAGGCACTGGTGGAGCATCCGGACAATGGGGGGCGCTATGCCTGGCAGGTCCTGGCGGGGCTTCTCAGCTATGCCGCCCGGGTGGCGCCGGAGATCGCCGACGACATCGCCGCGATCGATGGCGCCATGCGCAACGGCTACAATTGGAAATACGGGCCCTTCCAGCTCATCGACCGCATGGGCGCGCGATATTTTGCCGATCGTCTGGCGGCGGAGAAGAAGCCCGTGCCGCCGCTGCTCGCCAAGGCGGCGGAGGTTGGCGGCTTCTATCGCGAGCGCGAGGGACGGCTGGAGCAGCTGGGCTTCGACGGCAGCTGGCGCGCGATCGAGCGGCCAGCGGGCGTGCTGCTCTTGAGCGACATCAAGCGCGCGAGCAAGGCGCTCGCCGCCAACGGCTCGGCCAGTCTCTGGGATCTCGGGGATGGCGTCGCCTGCCTCGAGTTCCACAGCAAGATGAACAGCCTCGATCCCGATACGCTGCAGCTCCTGCGCCAGTCCGTCGATCTCGTGGGGAAGCGCAAGATGAAGGCGCTGGTGATCCATAACGAGGGCGACAGCTTCTCCGTCGGCCTCAATCTCGGCCTCGCCCTCTTCTCCGCCAATCTCGCCATGTGGCCGATGATCGAGGAGACGCTCCAGGCCGGGCAGCAGACCTACAAGGCGGTGAAATACGCGCCCTTCCCGGTGGTGGGTGCACCCTCGGGCATGGCGCTGGGAGGCGGCTGCGAGGTCCTGCTCCATTGCGCGGCGATCGTCGCCCATGCCGAAAGCTATATCGGGCTGGTGGAGGCGGGTGTGGGGATCGTGCCCGGCTGGGGCGGTTGCAAGGAATTGCTGGCGCGCGCCACGGCCCATCCGAAAGGCCATGGCCCCATGCCGCCGGTGGCCCAGGCCTTCGAAACCATCTCCACCGCCAAGGTCGCGCGCTCCGCCTTCGAGGCGAAGGAGCTCGGATTCCTCGGCGCCAAAGACGAAATCATCATGAACCGCGACCGGCTGCTGGCCGCGGCCAAGGCAAGGGCGCTGGCGCTGGCCGAGGCCTATCAGCCGCCGGCGCCGGCGAGCTTCCGCTTGCCGGGTCCCTCGGGCAAGACGGCCCTCATGCTCGCCGTCGACAATTTTGTGCGGCTCGGCAAGGCGACCGCCTATGACCGGGTCGTGGCCGAGGGCCTGGCGGATGTGCTGACCGGCGGGCCCGCCGCCGATCCGCTCGAGCCTTTGCCCGAAGACAAGATCAGCCAGCTCGAGCGTCAGACGGTGATGCATCTGCTGCGCCAGCCCAAAACGCTTGCCCGCATGGAGCACACGCTTGCCACCGGCAAGCCGCTGAGGAATTAGGAGGGGATGGTGTCGGAGCGAGACTCACTTTCTTCTTTCGTCATCCCCACGGAAGCGGGGATCCGGGGCCATGGATCTTGCGGGTTTCCCTGGATTCCCGCTTTCGCGGGAATGACGGTAGGGGGTGCTTCGACCGAGGGGAGCGCCGCCTGATGCCCGCCTATCAAGCGCCACTCCGCGACATGCGCTTCGTGCTCTTCG
>DATBBO010000536.1:0-8318 GCA_036270995.1 Dongiaceae bacterium
GGTGCTCTACGCCACCTGCTTCGTCAACTACCACAACCCCGGCATCGGCATGGCGGCCCGCGCGGTGCTGGCGAGGACTGGGGTGGAGAGCGAGGTCGTCTATCCCCGCTGCTGCGGCATGCCGCAGTTCGAGCGGGGCGATCTCGCCAAGGTCGCCGAAAGCGCCCGTGCGGTCGCGGGAACACTGCTGCCCTGGATCGAGAAGGGCTACGACGTGGTCGCCCTCGTGCCCTCCTGCGCGCTCATGCTGAAATTCGAATGGCCGCTGGTGCTTCCCGAGGACGCTGCCATCAAGAAGCTCTCAGAGGCGACCTTCGACGTCAGCGAATATGTCGTCGATATCGCCAAGCGCGAAGGTCTGGCACCCGGCCTCAAGCCGGTCGAAGGCGGTGTGGCGCTGCATATCGCCTGCCATGCCCGGGCCCAGAACATGGGCCAGAAGGCGACGGAGATGCTGCGCCTCATCCCCGGCGCCGATCTGACGGTGATCGAGCGCTGCTCGGGCCATGGCGGGTCCTGGGGCGTGCACAAGGACAATTTCGAGGTCGCCCTCAAGGTCGGCAAGCCGGTGGCGCGCCAGGCGAAGGAGTCCGGCAAGCGCCAGATCGCCTCGGAATGCCCGCTCGCCGGCGCCCATATCCTCCAGGGGATCGAGCGCCAGGGCGGATCGCCGCCGCCCCATGCGCCCCATCCCATCGAGATTCTCGCCCGCGCCTACGGAGACTGACCAAGGGAGCCTGACTATGGCCCGCAAGATCGCCGCGGCCGACATCCTGCCGGCCGATGAATATGCCCGCCGCCGCAAGGAGCTGCGCCACAGCGTCGTGGCCGTGAAGCGGCACCGGCGCATTGAGGTCGGCCCCGTGGCCACCCTGCATTTCGAATGCTTCGAGACCATGCGCATGCAGATCCAGGAGATGCTGCATATCGAGAAGGGCGGGGCGGAGCAACTCGAGGGCGAGCTTGCCGCCTATAATCCGCTGGTGCCCGATGGGTGCGAGCTGGTGGCGACCGTGCTCTTCGAGATCGACGATCCGCTGCGCCGCGCCAATTTCCTCGCCCGCCTCGGCGGGGTCGAGGAGACGGCCTTCATCGAGGTCGGGCCGGAGAAGATCCGCGGGCTTCCCGAGGCC
Organism: Dongiaceae bacterium; assembly: GCA_036270995.1. Lineage (GTDB taxonomy): Bacteria > Pseudomonadota > Alphaproteobacteria > Dongiales > Dongiaceae > DASXQK01. The sequence continues at coordinate 1,134 of DATBBO010000536.1, forward strand.
GACCAGGACCGCACTACCGCCGAGGGCAAGGCCTCCTCGGTGCAGTTCGTCCACTTCCCCTTCACGCCCTCCCAGATCGCCCGCTTCCGCCAGCCGGGCGAGCGGGTGATCGTCGGCTTCGACCATCCCGCCTATTCCCATATGAGCGTGATGCCCGAAGCCGTGCGCCAGGCCCTGGCCGAGGATTTCGACTAGCTAGGCGCGCCTTCCCTCACCCGCGACGAAGCGCTGCGGCACTTCGCGGCACGCTGCCGCAGCCTGCGTCCGCCACCCTCTCCCGATGAAGGGGAGGGTGGCGTGCGGGCGATGCCTATGACGCGCGGGCGGGCGGGTTCCGCCGCGTCCCCGCCAGCACCGCCAGCGAGGCGATGAGCAGCAGGAGGCTCGCCCAGAGCCAGGGGCTCGGTCTCTCGTCGAAGAGCGCCATGGCCCAGAAGACGCCCGCCACGACGGTGACGAAGTTCGCCTGCGAGACGAAGACCGGCCCCGCCCGGCGGATGATCTCGAAATAGAGATAGCAGGTGAGCGCGGTGAAGCCGACCATGGCGAGGATCGCCCAATGGCCCTCGGTCCAGCCGCCAGTGAAGACGCTCGTGCCGTCGGAGACGAACAACACCGGAAGCATGAGCAGCGCCGCGACCAGCGCCTCTCCCGCCGCGACCTGGAAGGAATCGAAGCCCGGCGGCCAGTTCCGCGACACGAAGACGTGGTAGCTGCTGTAGCTCATGGGGACGCAGAAGCCCGCCAGCATCCCGATCAGCGCCGCGCCGCCAGCGAAGCGCGCCTGGGGCAGGACGAGGATGAGGACGGAGGCCCCGCCCAGCGCGATGCTGAGGACGCGGCGGCCCGTCAGCCGCTCCGTGCGGGTGAGCGCGGCGAGGCAAAGGGTGAGGAGCGGCGAGGTGGCGCCGATCAAGGTCAGCACCGCCGCGTCTACCCGGCCGGTGGCGAAGATCGCGAAGCTGTAGGGTACGAGATAGCCCAACAGCGCGCAGACCAGATAGAAGCGCCCGGTGCTGCGCCGGAACACCGGGAGGCGCCGCCGTACCAGAGTGATGGCGAGAAGCGCCGCCGCCACCCCGCCGGTCATCGCCACGATCAGCCCGCTATAGGGCAGCCCCGAGCGCACCGCGAATTTGAAGATCGGATAATAGAGCCCCCAGCAGGCGCCGAGCAGGACCAGCATCGCCAGGGTCAGGAGCCGCGGCTTGGCGCCGCTGGCGGTCTCGATGCCCGTGGTCATTCACTCACCGGATGGATAGGATTCGGCGCATCGGTCAAATGAGGAAGCGATCAATCGAACCAGTGCCAGGGGTTCGTTAGGCGTCCCGCCACGGTATGACCGTGTATCGCGCACCGTCATTGACGAAGAAATAAGTCAAGGCATCGAAGCACTGTTCGATCGTAATGCACCACGAAAGCGGGTACTCGTCTAGTTGGCCGTTCGCCAGCGTATATGGCCAGGTTCCCTCTCGATTTGGGTCACCCTCGGTCACCACACCCTTGTCGCCTTCGAATTGCAGATACATCAGCCAGGCATGATCGCCGTTGCGCAACATGCAGATGGATGGCCCGTCCTTCCTTGAGACGACCCATAGTTCGAATTCAGGTTCCAGATCGAAACGATCCAGGGCCACAGCGAACTCGTCGAGTGACTTGAACGACTGCTCCGTCCCATTGAAGACGACATTCATCGGGCGATCACACGATGGCCAGTTTGAGCGTTCCTGAAAATAGCCTCGGGTCGAACCGCAGGATAGCCCTGCCAGCGAGCCTGCGTGATTGAGAACGCAACAATTGCATGCCACGGTCCATGGTTTGGATTTCGCGGGGTGGGAGCACCAGCTCACAATGGCACGAACCGATCAACCCACGGGGCTAACGGAACCCGATCTGACGATCGAGCGGGCCAAGGTGGAGATGGGACTCCGAACCAGGACGGCAATCGATCTGTGGGGCATGGATGAAGCCGCCTGGGCGGTCGACCTGGACAGTGGCGTGATCACCTTCACCAGTGCCCAAAAAGGGGCTGATCGTCACCGCGCCGGTACAATTGATTGGCACGTTCAATGGTGAAGACGACACGTGGCTATGGGGCTGGGATCATCCCATGGTGTCCGGTCAGATCGGCGACCACGCCCGACTGGTGCGCGATTTTGGTAAGAAATACGATCTGCAAGCGCTGACGACTCGTAAAATTGTCGCGACTTTGCAGGAGTGCTGGGATTTCACGGCACTCGCCTGCCATCTTGGAGGAGGACAAGGCGGTTACAGCGGTCCCTCCGGTTCAACGCGTGTCTTCATGACGTTCGGCACGGTCAAGATCAGCAAGGGATGAGCGAGGCGCCTGAATAGTCTAACTGCGGCCTACGCCGCATGGCGTCACGCCGCACTCTAACCCGGTCCCGCGACGGTGCAGGAGATCACATGTGACCGGCGTTTCCTCTCCTTCGTCATCCCGGCGAAAGCCGGGATCCAGGGGCCGCAGACGCGAAAGAAGCCGCTATCGCAGATCGTCATAGAGGTCCCGCCATTGCGGATTGCCACGTTCGATCAGCTCGATCTTCCACGCCCTTCGCCATTCCTTGATCCGCTTTTCGCGGAGGATCGCCTCGGCCATTGTTTCGTGGAATTCGACATAGACGAGAAGATGAACGTTATAGGTCTTGGTGAATCCGTCGACGGCCCCGCTCCTATGGTCCCATACCCGCGACACGATGTCGGCCGTCACCCCGACATAGAGAGTGCCGTTCCGCTTGCTGGCGAGAATATAGACACAGGGACGCTTCATCTGGACGAAGTTTGGGGCAATCGTAGAGCGGCAGTCTTTGCCCTGTTTTCTTCCGTCACCCCGGCTGAAGCCGGGGTCCAGGGCAACCAACGCGCTCTTGCAACCCTGGATCCCGGCTTTCGCCGGGATGACGAAAGTAGGAAAAGCAATCGTAGAAGGGCAGTCTTTGCCTTGTTTTCTTCCGTCACCCCGGCGGAAGCCGGGTCTAGGGCAACCAACGCGCTCTTGCAACCCTGGATCCCTCCCCGGACTTGATCCGGGGATTTCGCCGGGATGACGAAAGCAGGAAGACGCACGGGACCGGATCTACCTGCTTCCCTTACCGCTTCGGCAGCGCTGCAAACACCTGCGTCAGGCTCTGCTGCAGCTTGTCGACGATCTCCTCGAGCTCGGCGCGGCTGGCGTTATAGGGCGGGGCGAGGATGACATGGTCGCCCTTCACGCCATCGACATTGCCGCCCACCGGATAGCAGATCAGCCCGTTGGCGAAGCTCTGGTCGCGGATGCGGGCGAAAAGCTGGAGGGCGGGATCATAGGGCTCCTTGCTCGCGCGGTCGGCGACCAGCTCGATGCCGAGGAAGAAGCCGCGGCCGCGGATGTCGCCGATATAGGGCCGCTCGCCCAGGCTCTGGCGCAGCAGGCGCGCGAGATAGAGCCCGTCCTCCTTGACCTTGTCGAGCAGCCGGTCCCGCTCGACGATGGTCTGGACCGCCACCCCGGCGGCGCAGGCCGCCGTATGGCCGGAGAAGGTATGACCGGTCATGAGCCCGCCATGGCGCTGGGCGAGCGGCTCCCAGAGGCGCTCCTGCAGGATCGCAGCACCCAGGGGCAGATAGCCGGCACCCAGCCCCTTGGCGACGGACATGATGTCGGGCACCACGCCGTCATGCTCGAGCGCACGCCAGGTGCCGCAGCGCCCCGAGCCGCACATCACCTCATCGGCGATCATCAGAACGCCGGTGCGATCGCAGATCTCGCGCACCCGCTTGGCATAGCCCGGCGGGGCCGGCACCGCGCCGCCGGCGGCTCCCACTACCGGCTCGAAGATGAAGGCCGCGACCCGATGGGCGCCCAGCCGCGCGATCTCCTGCTCCAGCTCATTGGCGCAATGCTCCACCAGGCATTCCGGCTTCACGCGGGCGGGCGGGCGATAGGCATTGACCGGGGAGAGAAGGCTCGCCTCCACCAGCGCGCCCTCGAAGGGCAGGCGCCGGTCGCGAAAACCGGAGACCGCCAGCGCTCCCAGGGTATTGCCGTGCCAGCTCCGTTGGCGGGCGATGAAGCGCCGGCGGCTCTGCTCGCCCCGGGCGCTGTGATACTGGAGCGCGATCTTGAGGCAGGATTCCACCGCCTCCGAGCCGCTGGAGACGAAGATCATGCGCGTGAGCCCGCTGGACGCGCCGCAGGCCCGGCGCACGATCTCCATCAGCTGCTCGAGAGGATCGCTGGTGAAGGTATAGCGATAGCCATGGGCGATGCGGTCGAGCTGCGCCTTGATCGCCGCGTTGACCACGTCATTGCCATGGCCGAGGCAGAAGACCGCGGGCCCGCCGGAGCCGTCGATATATTGCTTTCCGTCGGTGTCGTAGAGGTAGCTGCCCTTGCCATAGGCGATCTTCGGCAGCTTGGCGGGCTCCCAAGCCGATTGCACCGCAGCGCTCATGCACCGTCTCCCGTTATTCCGATGTAATCCATATGCGATAGCGCTGGCTAGGTCAGCGGCTCCTTCCAGACCGGATACTCGATCACCCAGGGCTCGCGCTTCGCCGCCTCGATCCAGCTCTTCATCGCCGGGAGCGCCATGATCGTCTCGACATAGGCCGCGGCCGGCGCACCCAGCTTCACGCCATAGGTCGCGAAGCGGGTGACCACCGGCGCGAACATGCAATCGGCGATCGAGAAACGGCCGAAGAGGAAGGGGCCTTCGCCGCCATAGCGCTTGCGGCAATCGGTCCAGATTCCTTCGATGCGATCGACCTGGCCCTGGACCTTGGATGCACGGTTCTGGTCGTGATGATCGCGGCTCACATCCATGGGGAGCGTGTAGCGAAGCTCGGCGAAGCCGCCATGCATCTCGTTGCTGACGGCACGCGCATGGGCGCGCGCGGCCGGGTCCACGGGCCAGAGCTTCGCCGCCGGGAAGGCCTCGGCCAGATATTCCAGGATGGCGAGGGATTCCCAGACATCCACCGCGCCGTGGCGCAGGAAGGGCACGCGGCCGGAGGGCGAAAAGGCGCGGATCTTTTCCGCCGTGTCGGGCCGGTCGAGGGCGACGAGCTGTTCCTCGAAATCCAGCCCGCACTGCTTCAGCGCCAGCCAGGGCCGGAGCGACCAGGATGAATACTTCTTGTTGCCGATCAGCAGGAATAGCTCGGCCATGAATCCCCTCCCGAAATTGCCGGCCGCCATCCTTCGCGACAGTTTGGCTCTTTGCAAGGCCCGCGGCGCCCGCCATTCTGCCGGCCAGCTATGCAGCAGCTTCCAGGAGAGAGCCCATGCTCGAGCATCTGACCGATCGCGCCGGGCGCGATGCGATCCCCATCGAGCCCATCGCTGAGGGCGGGCTGGAGCGCTGGCTCAAAGCGCAGCCGGCCGCAACGCGCAGCTGGGTCGCGGCCAACCGCTTTCTCGCCAAGCCGGGCCAGCATCTCCTGATCCCGGATGGCGAAGGCCGCATCGGCGCCGTCGCCCTTGGGGTTCAGGGGGCGGGCGTGTCGGCGGAGAAGGACATCTGGTCCTATGGCGCCCTGCCCATGGCCTTGCCGGAGGGCAGCTATCGCCTGCCCGACGCGATGCCGGAGGCCGCGGCCACCGCCGCCTGTTTGGGCTGGGCGCTGGGTGGCTACGGCTTCACCCGCTACAAGAAGCGCGAGCGCGACCCCGCGCGCCTGGCCTTGCCCCGCAGCGCCGACAAAGCCGCGGTGCGGCGCGAGGCGGAGGCCATTTTCCTGGTGCGCGATCTCGTCAACACGCCCGCGGAGGATATGGGGCCGGCGGAGCTCGCCGCCGCCGCCCGCGCCGTGGCCAAGGCCGGCAAGGCACGCTTCTCCGTGATCGTTGGCGACGAGCTCCTGAAGCGCAACTATCCCTCCATCCATGCGGTGGGCCGGGCCAGCAGCCGGCCCCCGCGCCTGATCGATCTCCGCTGGGGCAATCGTGGCCCCAGGGTGACGCTCGTCGGCAAGGGAGTCTGCTTCGACAGCGGCGGGCTCGACCTGAAGAGCTCGGCCAACATGCTGCTCATGAAGAAGGATATGGGCGGCGCCGCCAATGTGCTGGGGCTTGGCCAGATGATCATGGCGGCGGGGCTGCCGCTGCGCCTGCGCGTCCTGATCCCGGCGGTGGAGAACAGCGTCTCCGCCAATGCCTACCGTCCCCGCGACATCATCCGCTCGCGCAAGGGCCTGAGCGTGGAGATCGGCAATACCGATGCCGAGGGCCGCGTCATTCTCTCAGATGCGCTTGCCGAGGCCGATAGCGAGAAGCCGGATCTCTTGATCGACATGGCGACGCTGACGGGCGCGGCCCGGGTGGCGCTGGGGCCCGATCTACCGGCGCTCTACGCCAATGACGATGGGTTGGCGGAGCAGGCGCTGAAGCATGGCAAGGCGGCGGACGATCCGCTCTGGCGCATGCCGCTCTACAAGCCCTACCGGCGGATGATCGATAGCCCCGTCGCCGACATCAACAATTCCGGCGACAGCCCCTTCGCCGGATCCATCACCGCCGCGCTCTTCCTGGCGGATTTCGTCGATCCCGCCACCCGCTGGATCCATCTCGACATCATGGCCTGGAACGGCCGCACGCGACCCGGCAAGCCGGAAGGGGGCGAGGCCGTCGCGATCCGCGGCCTCTATGGGATGATCGCCGAGATGGCGGGCCGCGGGAAGGCAGGCAAGAGCGGCAGGCACTAGCGCCATGCCCTCGATCCATCGCATGGCGGCGGCGGGCTTCGGGGCCAAGGCGGATGCCTATGCCCGCGGCCGGCCCGACTATCCGCCGGAGGTGGAGGCCTGGCTCGGCGAGGATCTCGCTTTGGCTGCGGGCAAGAGAGCCCTCGATCTCGGCGCCGGCACCGGGAAATTCCTGCCGCGGCTCGCCGCCACCGGCGCTGCCGTGATTGCCGTCGAGCCCGTCGCGGCGATGCGGGCGCAATTGGTCGAACGCAATCCCGGCATCGAGGTGATGGCGGGGTCGGCCGAGCAGATTCCCCTGGAGGACGGCGCGGTCGACGCGGTCGTCTGCGCGCAATCCTTCCATTGGTTCGCGACCCCCGGCGCATTGGCGGAGATCCGCCGTGTCCTGAGGCCAGGCGGCGCGCTGGGGCTGATCTGGAACGTGCGCGACCAGCGGGTCGCCTGGGTCGCGGCTCTGACCCGCATCATGGCGCCCTA
>DATBBO010000537.1:0-3950 GCA_036270995.1 Dongiaceae bacterium
CTCTCGGTGGTGCCGGCCTGCGAGAGCTGCGGCCTCGATCTGACCGGCGCCGACAGCGCCGACGGCCCCGCCGTCTTCATCATCCTGATCGTGGGCGCGCTCGTGGTGCCGCTGGCACTGGTGACGGAGGTCTGGTTCTCGCCGCCGGTCTGGGTCCATATGATCCTCTGGGGCCCGCTGATCCTCATCGCCTCGCTGGGCCTGCTGCGCCCGGCCAAGGCCCTGCTGATCGCGCTCCAGTACAAGCACCGCGCCGGCGAGGCCCGGAACTAGACGAGTCATCCCTCTCCCGCTTCGAAGCGCGGCAGAGGGCTCCGAACTCTCTTGTCTATCTGGCGATGCCATGAATCTCTCCTTCCGCCCCACTTTCTGGTCCACGGTTTTCACCATCCCCGCCGTCCTTTTGATGCTGGGGCTCGGGGTGTGGCAGCTCCAGCGGCTGCAGTGGAAGGAGGCCCTGATCAATGAGCGCGTGACGCGGACCGCCGGCGCGCCCATCGCGCTACCGGACCCGAACGACCCCGTGGCCGATCTCGAATATCACCGGGTCCTGGTCGAGGGGGAATTCCTCCACGACAAGGAGATCTTCCTCGGCGCCCGCTCGCTTAACGGCAATGCGGGCTACCATCTGGTGACGCCCTTCCGGCTTGGCGATGGCCGTGTCCTCTTTGTCGATCGCGGCTGGATTCCCTTGAGCCGCAAGGCATCGGCGACGCGTGCCGCCGGCGAGGTTCAAGGCCATCAGACGCTCGATGCCGTCGTCCGCCTCAAGGGGACGCAGGCCTGGATGGTCCCCGACAACCGGCCCGACCTCGATTTCTTCTTCTGGACCGATCTGCCGGCCATGGCGAAGCTCATGAGCCTGCCGGCGGCCGAGACCCGCTTCTTCCTGGAGGCGGGGCCGGCCAAGAATCCCGGCGGATTTCCCATCGGCGGCCAAACCCGCATCGATCTGCCCAACGACCATCTGCAATACGCAATCACCTGGTTCAGCCTGGCCGGCGCCCTGCTCGTGATATATTTCCTCTATCACCGCCGCCCCCCGCAAAACCCACCGGCGGAATCGAAGCCGGAGCAGCCATGAATCTCGACAACCGACCTCGCGCCTATGCCGATCTGGAGAGCCGCTTTCACCGCTGGACGGCGCTGCAGGATGGCCGCGCCGTGCTGCAATGGGACCAGGCGACCATGATGCCCGATGGCGGATCGGAGGCGCGGGCGGAGCAGGTGGCGGCGCTCGACGTCGTCTGCCACGGCATCCTGGCCGACCCGGCCACCGGCGACCTCCTCACCGGCGCCGAGGCGGCGAGCGGTGAGCTCGATCCCTGGCAGAAGGCCAATCTCGCAGAAATGCGCCGGCTCCAGGTCCACGCGACCGCCGTCGAACCACGGCTGGTGGAGGCACTCGCGCGTGCCGTCGGCCGGGCCGAGGCGCTCTGGCGCAAGGCCCGGGCCGAATCCGATTTCCCCATGGTGAAGCCGGCGCTGGCGGAGCTTCTCGGCCTCGTGCGCGAGGTCGCGGTGGCCAAGGCCGCGAAGCTGGGGACACTGCCCTATGAGGCGCTGATCGACGAGTTCGAGCCCGGCCTCACCATCCCCGAGATCGACCGGGTCTTCGATGGCTTGGCAAGCTTCCTGCCCGACCTTCGCACCGAAGCGCTTGCGCGCCAGGCGAAGCACCCCGCCCCGATCCAGCCCCAGGGGCCGTTCCCTTTGCCGCAGCAGCAGGCGCTCGCCCGCAAGCTGATAGAGATCGTCGGCTTCGTCTTCGACCATGGCCGTCTCGACACCTCCCATCATCCCTTCTGCGGCGGGGTGCCGGAGGATGTGCGCATCACCACCCGCTATAGCGAGGGGGAGTTCGTCCAGGGGCTGATGGGCGTGCTGCATGAGACGGGTCACGCGCTCTATGAGCGGGGCCGGCCGGCCGCCTGGCGCTATCAGCCCGTGGGCCTCGCCCGCGGCATGGCGATCCATGAAAGCCAGTCGCTGCTGGTGGAGATGCAGGTTTGCCGGGGGCCGGAGTTCCTGGGATTCCTGGCCCCGTTGCTGAAGGAGGCCTTCGGCGCGCGTGCAACGGCCGCGGCCGGCGAGTTCTCGCCGGGGAATCTCCGGCGCCTCTATGCCCGGGTCGAGCCTGGTTTCATCCGCGTCGAGGCGGACGAGGTCTGCTACCCCAGCCATGTGATCCTGCGCTATCGGCTAGAGAAGGCGCTGGTCGCGGGCGCGCTCGATCTTGCCGATCTGCCCGCGGCCTGGAACGACGGCATGCGCGAGCTTCTCGGCCTCGACGTGCCCGACGACCGGCGCGGCTGCCTGCAGGATATCCACTGGTTCGCCGGCGCCTGGGGCTATTTCCCCACCTATACCCTCGGCGCCATGACCGCGGCCCAGCTCTACGATGCGGCCAGGCGTGCCGAGCCGGAGATCCCGGCGGCGATCGGTCGCGGTGATTTCAAGCCGCTGCTGGCCTGGCTCGCCGAGCATATCCACAGCCAGGCTTCGCGCTGGAGCTCGGTCGAGCTGCTGCGGCGCGCCACCGGCAAGGCGCTCGATCCCGCCATCTTCAGATCCCACCTCGAGGGGCGCTACCTCACCAATGGGGAGCCAGCATGACCAAGGAAGAGCTGACGGCGTGGGCGCTCGCCAATGGCTGGCAGGTAATGGGCGGCCATCCGAGCCTGGTGAAGCCGACGCGGCCGACGGAGGCCATCGTGCGCATCGTGCTCAAGGGCACGGTCGCCAATATCGAGATCAAGAAGCCTTCCGGCAAATGGGAGAAGGTCTCGGGTGCCGCCTATGGCGATATCAAGGCCGATCCCGATACCGGCATTCCCCGCGGCCTCGGTCTCGTCAGCATCACCGGCATCACGATGCTGATGCAGGAGAACAAGGACCGCCGCATGATGGGGCTTTAGGCGGTGGAACGTCTTTCTTCGCCTCCCTCCGTCGCCCCGGCGAAAGCCGAGGGTCCAGGGCAACAAGCACGGCCCTTTCGCCGGAATGATGAGGGGAAGTGAAGTCTTCGCCGCCGGGTGGATCAGAGTGCCTTCGAGGGAGGTTACTCGACCGCATAGCCCAGCCGCTCGGCGAGGTCTGAGACCATCCGCCAGAGCGACTCATGGCCCGACCAGCCTTCGGGCTTCGCCAGCGGCGGCGGGGGTTCGACCTGCCGCGCCTTTGGGCTCAGCAGGAATCCGGGATCGAAACCGCCGATGATCCCGCTGCCGCGCGGACCCTCATGGGCGAAGGGCGAGGCCTCGGGATGGCGCATGGCCTCGATCGCTGCGGGACGCCAGGAGACGCCGAACCAGGCGGCCAGCTCGATGAGCGGGGCGGCATGCCCGCCGAGGACATCTTCCGCTTTGACCCGCAGCACCCGACGCGCGGGCAGGCCCGCGGTGAAGGCGAGGATGCGCCGGTTGACGTCGACCCACGAGGCGAAGCCCAGCATGGGCTGACCCTCCAGGGGATGGTCCGGCATGATCCGCTCCCAATGGCTCTGCATGGAGCGCTGGGTCGTCGCCGGATGGCGCGTCAGGTGGATGTAGCGAGCCGCGGGATAGGCCTCCGCCAGCCGCGCGATCACCTCGTCGCTCGCGGCGTTCTCCGGCGATTTTTCCACGGCGATGCGCGGGCGCAGGCGGGAAAGAAGAATATCGAGGACCTCGCCCCCCGACCACGCGCCCCGATCGTGCAGCCAGCGCCGGGCTTCTGCCAGAGCCATGGGGTCCTGTCCGCCGAAGAGATATTCCGCCAGGGCGCGCACTAGCCCGGGGCTCCGATGGGTGACGCCGCGCTCGACCCAGAAGCGCGGCAGGGTTGCCTCGATCTCCGCGATGCTGGGAGCGCAGAACAGCTTCAGTTCCGGCAGCCCGGCGAGATCCGGATGCTGGCCGATCATGGCCGTGACCACCGAGGAATAGGATCGTGCGGTCGCCAGCAGGAAG
>DATBBO010000538.1:0-9959 GCA_036270995.1 Dongiaceae bacterium
CGCTTGGACCCCTATGGTGCCGTCGAGTGCCGGTCAATTGTTGAAGGGCCATTTCCACTTGAATGGCCGTATAGATTTTTTATCATTTCCACCCGCAAAAGTCCATATGTCTAAATGGGTATTTAATTTCGCAAATGCAAAAACGTGATAGTTTGGAAGGGATTAGAACCGCGTGTCGATGCAGGTCATGAACGAGAATCAGGCGTCCAAGACCCCCCGGGTGACCCCGATCCGCGAGGCGCGCCAGCGCCAGCTGATCGAATCCACCATGGCCGCCATCAGCCGCTATGGCTATGCCAAGCTGACCTTGAACCATGTGGCGACACTGGCGGGGCTCTCCCCCGGCATCGTGAATTTCCATTTCCGCAGCAAGGAGCAGCTTCTCGCCGCGACGCTCGAATATCTGGTCGAAGAGTATGAAACCATGTGGGTCCAGGCCTCCGCCAAGGCCGGCGAGGCGGCGGCCGCGAAGCTCGACGCGATGATCGAGTTCGAGTTCGACCCGCGGGTCAGCAGCCTCGAGAAGGTCGCTGTCTGGTATGCCTTCTGGGCCGAGGCCCAGGTCAATCCCAGCCACCGCGAGCGCGTCTCCCGCCTCGAGGCACGCTATTTCGAGACGACCCGCGATCTGTTCCAGCGGCTGATCGAGGAGGGCGGCTATCAGGGGCTCAGCGCCGACGCGGTGGCCTATGGCTTCAACGCCATGCTCGACGGTTTCCTCAACGATCTGATGATCGACCCCGCGAGCTTCGACCGGGAGGAGGCCAAGCGCATCTGCCGCCTCTTCCTCTCCGGCCTCTTTCCCCGCCACTTCGCCGGGGCCCTACCGGCCGACGCCGAAGACGTCACAGTCGAAGCCCTGCGTGCGCTCCAGGCCGAGCGAGCCGAAGCGCTGGCCCGTCTCCAGGCGCGCGAGGAACTTCTGCTCGATTCCCTCGCCCGCCGCGGCGCCGCTCCCGACAAGAATCGATAGCTCCCATGAATCTTGCAGCGTCCGAACTCGGCGGGCCCAATCTTGCTGACCATCGGCTGGCAAAGCTTCTCGCCCCGCGCTCCGTCGTCCTCGTCGGCGCCTCGCCCAAACCGGACTCCGTGGGCAATGGCATGGTCCGCGGCTTGCGCGACGGCGGATTTACCGGCCGCGTCTACGCCATCAATCCGAACTACGGGGAGATCGAGGGCATCCCCTGCTTTCCTTCCCTGGCCGCGCTGCCGGAGAAGGTGGATCACGCGCTGCTGGGCGTGGCCAATGCCCGGCTGGAGGCGGCGATGGCCGATGCCGTGGCCGCGGGCATACCGGCCGCGACCATTCTCGCCAGCGGCTATCTGGAAGGCGACGGTACGCCGCCTTTGACGAAGCGCATCGCGGCGCTGGCGAGGGGCGCCGGCATGGCGGTCTGCGGCGGCAACGGGATGGGCTTCTACAACAACGAAGCCCATGTCCGGCTTTGCGGCTTTCCGCCGCCCGACTGGATCGGAAGCGGCCCCATCGCCCTCATCAGCCATTCCGGCTCGGCCTTCAGCGCGCTGGTTCATAACGACCGGCGCTTCGGCTATTGCCTCGCTGTCTCGGCGGGACAGGAGCTGGTGACCAATGCCTCCGACTATCTCGACTATGCGCTGCGCATGGCGAGCACGCGGGTCGTGGGGCTGTTCCTGGAGACGATTCGCGATCCCGCCGGTTTCCTGGCCGGGCTCGAGCTCGCCAATCAGCGCGACATTCCCGTCATCGCCATCAAGGTCGGGCGCACGCCGGAGAGTGCCGAGCTCGCGCTCTCCCACAGCGGCGCGCTGGTGGGCGATGATGCGGTTCAGCGCGCGGTCTTCAGCCGCCATGGCGTGCTCGAGGTGGAGGATCTGGACGAGTTCGCCAATGCGCTGCTGCTGTTCTCTCAGCCGCGGCGGCTTGCCCGCGGCGGGCTTGCGACCATGCATGATTCCGGCGGCGAGCGGGAGCTGCTGGTGGATCTCGCCGCGGCCAAGCGTGTGCCCTTTGCCCGGATCGGGGAGCCGACGCGCGAGAAGCTGGCGAGCCGCCTCGATTACGGTCTCGAGCCCATCAACCCGCTAGATGCCTGGGGCACCGGTCATGACTATCAGGGCGTCTTCGGCGATTGCATGAGCGCGCTGCTCGCCGATCCCGATACCGCCATCGGCGCGCTCTGCGTCGAGACCCGCACCGGCAAGGCGCTGCATGAAGGCTATGCCGAGGCCATGCGCCGGGCCCATGCGGGCAGCGAGAAGCCGGTCATCTTCATCAACAATCTCGCCGCTCCCGGCGATGACGACCTCGCGGTCGCCATCACCCGGGCGGGCCTTCCTGTGCTGATCGGCCTGAAGCCCGCCTTGGCGGCGATCCGCGGCGCCATGGACCGGCGCGACTTTCGCCTACGCCCGGCCATGGCGCCGGCCACGGCACCCAAGGGTCTCGGTGTTCGCTGGCGCAAGCGGCTCGCGGCCGGCGGCGCGCTGGAGGAAGCCGAAGGTCTTCGCCTCTTTGCCGATTATGGGCTGCCGGTGCTGCCCCATCGGATCGTCGAGGATGGGCCTTCGCTCCTGACCGCGGGCCGCGAGCTCGGCTTTCCGCTGGTGCTGAAAACCGCCATGCCCGGCATCCTGCACAAGTCGGATGTCGGCGGCGTGAAGCTCGGCCTCGCCGACGCGCCCGCGCTCGCCGCCGCCTATGACGACATGGCCCCGCGGCTGGGCCCGCGCGTGCTGGTCACGCCCATGGCCCCACTGGGCACGGGCCTCGAGCTCGCCTTCGGGGCCAAGATCGATCCCTCCTTCGGTCCGGTGGTGATGGTGGGGGCGGGTGGGGTGCTGATCGAGTTCCTTAAGGATCAGGCCGTGGCTCTCGCGCCCTTCGATACCCCGGAGGCCGCGCGCCTCATCGACTCACTGACCCTGCGTCCGCTTCTCGACGGAAAGCGCGGCCGGCCGCCGGCGGATCTTTCCCTCCTGGCCGAAGCGCTGGCCGCCTTCTCGGTCATGGTGGCCGACCTGGCGGATACGATATCCGAGATAGATGCGAACCCCGTTCTCGCCACCGCGGATGGTCCGCTTGCCCTCGACGCGCTGGTGGTGCCGAGAAAGTAGCGGCTTCGCCTCCCATCCATCTCGAGGTTCAGGCCAGCAAGTCGCCTGTCCTCGTCACCCGGCAATACTCGCCCTCGAGATTGGCCAGCGACATGGCGTGCACCTCCTCGGCGCTCCGCAGCCGGCCATGATAGTCGCGCCGGGCGAAGGTGAAGCAGGCATCTTCCGCCAGCTGGACCTCGAAGCCGAGATTGCCCGCCATGCGCACGGTCGCCTCCACCGAATTGTTGGTGATGACGCCGGCGATCACGAGCTCGCCGATCCCTTGGCGGCGTAACCGCGCCTCGAGCTCCGTGCCGATGAAGGCGCTGTTCGTGCTCTTGCCGATGACGGTCTCGCCCGGCAAAGGCAAAGCCTCCGGCTTGAAGTCGTGCCCCGGCTGGCCCGGGCGAAAGGCGGAGTTCGCCTCGCGGGAATCGTGGCGGATATGGAAGATCGGCCGCCCCGCCTCTCGCCAATGGCGCAGCAGCCGCGCGATATTCGCTTCCGCCTCCGGATTGTTGCGCGGCCCTTGCGTTGCCCAATAGGGCGCGTCGATGGCCTTCTGCAGGTCGATGATGAGGAGGGCAGCGTTCGGTGCGAGCGGCATCTGCACTATCCCTGCGACGCCCCCGGCTTATGGGCCGCGACAATGAAGGTCGTTGGCAAGCGGCTTGCCTTTGCAAAGGAATAGACATAGCCGGGTTCGCGATGGTGTTCGGCGAGCTGACGCTCGTCCAGGCCCGGTTCGATCAGGCCATCGAGAATCAAGCCTGAGCCCCGGAGAGCCGCGATCCAGTCGCCCAGCGATCGCGCGACGAGAACAACCTCGACGCCCTGGAAGCTCCGATGCTGCGGCCGCCCATCGCCAGGATAGGGCTCGCCGACGATCACCTGGCCGTCCCGCTCGGCGAGAAGCGAGAAGAAGGGATGCTCCCAGCTGAAGACCAACCGCCCGCCGGGCCTGAGGCAACGGGCGATCCGGGCCATGGCCGAATCCAGGCCGATGGCCCAGCCGAGCGCGAAGACGGAGACGGCGAGATCGAAATGCTCCTCGGGGAGTGCCTGAGCCTCCTCGAAGCTGCTCTGGATCAGCCGGGCCGAGAACTGACGATCATCGAGCCGCTGCCGCGCCGCGATGAGCTGTGATGCCGAGATATCGAGCCCCCAGAGCTCCCCCGCGCCTGCCTCGGCGAGCCAGACCAGCGACCCGCCATCGCCGCAGCCAAGCTCGAGCACCCGCTGTCCCCGGAGATCGCCGAGCAGCTTCAGCTCGTCCTCCGGCAGCGCGAGCGGACCCCAGCGCGGCAGCGCCGTCGCCCGGAGGGAAGGACCGACCTTGTCCCAGATGGCGCGATTCACTTCCAGATAAGCATCCTGCATGCGCTGACGTCCCGGGAAGGTGCCGGCGCGGCATCATCCCTCCGAGGTTATAGCGTGCAGTTAATCGCGACGATTGCCAGCGACCGATTTTGTCGCGGGGGCCTTGAGGCGGCTCAGGCCGCTTCCGGCTCTTCCTTGCGCAGCGGCGGCAGCTTCACCGGGCGCTTCAGGAACTCCGGCATATGGTCGCCGAAGGCGAGCACCGGTGCGTCCTGGTCGCCCTCCTGCTCGCGCGGCTGCCGCGAACGGCGGTCCCCCGAGCGGCGATCGCCTGATCTCACGGGAGCATGGCGGGTGGGGTGCGACACGGGCTTCTCCTCGGTCTGGGGTGCGGCCGGTTTCTTCGCAGGCATGGAATCGATTTCGGCGCTCGTCTCCGGTGCCGGTCGCTCACCCGAACGCTTCCTCTCACTGACACGTGGGCGATCGCTCGACCGGCGGCGGCTCTCGCTCGCTTCGCCCCGGCGGCCGCTCTCGCTCGCTTCGCCCCGGCGGCCGCGGCGGGCATCCTTCTCCTCGAAGCCGACGGTGGGAATGCCCAGGATCTCGACGCGCGGGATCGGCTTGCCGATCAGCTTCTCGATGGCCTCGACGAAACGCCCGTCGTTTTCGCTGGCAAGGGTGAAGGCATGTCCCTCGCGGCCGGCCCGGCCGGTGCGGCCGATGCGATGGACATAGTCCTCGGCGTGGATCGGCACATCGAAGTTGAAGACGTGGCTGAGCCCCTCGATATCGAGCCCGCGGGCCGCGACATCGCTCGCGACCAGGATCGCGATCTCGCCATTGCGGAAGCGGTCCAGAGTCTCGGTGCGGCGCGCCTGCGCCATGTCGCCATGAAGGGGTGACGCATCGAACCCATGCTTGGCAAGGGAACGGTGGAGGATGTCGACGTCGCGCTTGCGGTTGCAGAAGATCACCGCATTGCGCACGTTCTCTGTGCGCAGCAGATGGCGCAGCGTCTCGCGCTTGTCCTGGTGATCGACCACCGCCAGGGCCTGAACGACCATGGCCGCGGGCGAAGCGGGCGGGGCGACGCTGATGGTCTTCGGATTCGAGAGGAAGGCGTCGGCCAGGCGGCGAATCTCGGGCGGCATCGTGGCGGAGAAGAACAGCGTCTGGCGGATCTTCGGCAGCAGGCCGACGATGCGCTCGACATCCGGGATGAAGCCCATGTCCAGCATGCGGTCCGCCTCGTCGATGACGAGGATCTTCACGTCGCTCAGCAGAATCTTGCCCCGCTCGAAGAGGTCGAGCATCCGGCCGGGCGTGGCGATCAGCACGTCGACGCCGCGGTCGAGCTTCTTCAATTGCTCGGCGAAGGATTCGCCGCCGATGAGCAACGCCTGGTTCAGCTTGTGATATTTGCCGTAGACGTCGAAGTTCTCGGCGACCTGGGTCGCGAGCTCGCGGGTCGGCTCCAGGATCAGCGAACGGGGCATGCGCACCCGCGCCCGGCCGCTTGTCAGGATGTCGATCATCGGCAGGGTGAAGGAGGCGGTCTTACCCGTCCCCGTCTGGGCCGAGCCCAGTACGTCGCGCCCCATCAGCACATAGGGGATGGCCTGCGCCTGAATCGGGGTCGGCTCGACATAGCCGACTTCCTCGACCGCACGCAGCACTTCCGGGCTCAGCCCGAGATCAGCAAAAGGCATCTATGTTTCTTAAGTCCGAACGCCGTGTTTTCAGGGGGTGCGGCTAGGCGCGGCCCGCGAAAAATTGCGGCGGATCATAGGAGTGGATAGGATTTTGTCAACGTATAGGTAGGGATTTGCGTCATGAATACAAGCCGGCGGCGCCCAATTCTGCGCGGCTTTCCGTCGCGCTGCCGGTTCCACGGCGGATGAGCCTCGCGCTGCGCTGGCGCCGGCAGCCGCTGGTGCTCCTCTCGGGCGCGCTCTGCGATGCGGCGCTGTGGCGCCATCAGATCGCAGGGCTCGCCGACATCGCCGATGTCAGGGTGGGCGATGTGACGCGCGATGATTCCGTCGGTGCCATGGCCGCGCGCGTGCTGGCGGGTGCCCCGCCGCGCTTCGCCCTCGCCGGCATTTCCCTCGGTGGCTATGTGGCGCTTGAGATCATGCGTCGTGCGCCCGAGCGGGTGACCAGGCTGGCGCTCCTCGACACCACGGCGCAGCCGGAGGAAGAGGCGAGTGCGGCCGGGAACCCCGCCGCCCGCGATGCCGGCGCCGCGGGGCTGGGACAGGTGGGACTGCTGACCACCCTGTTGGTCCATCCCAAGCGCCTGACGGACCGCCGGCTTGCGACCATCCTCGGCGCCATGGCCGAGCGGGTGGGACGCAAGGCCTTCCTGCGCCAGCAGCGCGCCATTCGCAACCGCCCCGACAGCCGCGCCGACCTCGCCGCCATCGCCTGCCCGACGCTGCTCATCTGCGGCCGCCAGGATCCCCTGGCCCCGCCCGCACTGCATGAGGAGATGGCAGCCGCGATCCCGGGCGCGGAGCTGCGCATCATCGAGGAATGCGGTCATCTTCCCCCGCTCGAGCAGCCCGAGGAAGTTACGGAAGCGCTCCGGCGCTGGCTGCAGCGGACGTGACGCTGCGCAGGCCTTGCCTAGGCCGTCCTCAGCAGAACGCCCACTGACAGTTCCCGGGTTGGCCGCGGCGCAGGGTCGAGTTCTGGGGCGGGAACAGGTTGAAGGTCACCTGCTCCATGAAGGCGACGAAGCGCGGATCGCGCGGCCCCGAGAAGCCCGAGCCGCCGGCCTCCAGATAGCTGAGCGGCTCCCCCGACTGGCAGAAGGCCGCCGCCAGGGTGACGCTGCCTGTGGAGGAGGTGGCGCGCTCCGGCGGGGCGGGCGGAACGGTGCAGATCGTGTTGATGCTGAGCGGGCTGGGCCCCCCGAAGCCGAGGCGCACATAGAAGATTCGCTTGAAGCTCCCGTTCGGCTCCGTGGTGAAGTGGGTCGGCGGGCCGAAATGGGCAGCATACATCGCATCGGTCACCGCCTTGTCGAACTGCTCCTGATCGACATTGAAGGGGTTGCCCAGGACCTGGGTCAGGAGCTGGCCCGAGCCGCCGGCGATCGAGACGTCGGAAATCGGTGTGTAGGAGGTGTCGTAATAGGTCCAGTAGACGGAGCCCGTATCGGCCAGAAGTCCCGGGCTGCCGCCTTTCGTGCCGGAGGTGCAGGCGGCAAGAAGCAGCGAGAGGGCGATGAGGGCGGACTTCATGCGGGCCATGACCTACTCCTGAGGGCCTGTCGGCGAGCTCTGAAGATCACGGCCGGCCGCAGCCCTCCCTGAATCCTCCTCGCGACTCGTGATTGCATGTGATCAGACGTCGAGGTTCTGCGCCAGCTTGGCGTGCTCCTGGATGAAGGCGAAGCGCAGCTCGGGCTTGCGGCCCATCAGGCTCTCCACCAGCTTGGAGGTCTCCCTCGCCTCCGCCCGCTCGCCATCGGCATAGCGGTCCGGCACCATGACCCGGAGCAGGATGCGCTTGCCCCGGTCCATGGTCGTCTCCCTGAGCTGTGCGGCAGGCATCTCCCCCAGCCCCTTGAAGCGGCTGATATCGACCTTCCCCGGCTTGGCGAAGACCGTCTTCATCAGCTCATCCTTGTGCCGGTCATCCCGGGCATAGAGCACGGTGCCACCCTGGCTCAGGCGATAGAGCGGGGGCTGGGCGAGGAAGAGATGGCCCTTCTCGATCAGGCCCGGCATCTCGCGATAGAAGAAGGTCATCAAGAGAGAGGCGATATGGGCGCCGTCGACATCGGCATCGGTCATGATGATGATGCGCTCGTAGCGCAGCCTCGTCTCCTCGAACTTGTCCCGGGTGCCCGAGCCCAGCGCCTGGATGAGGTCGATCAGCTCCTGGTTCTGGGCGAGCTTTTCGGTGGAGGCGCTGGCGACGTTCAGGATCTTGCCCCGGAGCGGCAGAACCGCCTGGGTCTCGCGGTCGCGCGCCTGTTTGGCCGAGCCGCCGGCGGAATCACCCTCCACCAGGAACAGCTCCGTCCCCTCGGCGCTGTCGCGGGTGCAGTCGGTGAGCTTGCCGGGCAGCCGCAGCTTGCGGGTCGCCGTCTTGCGCGTCAGCTCCTTGTCCTGGCGGCGGCGCAGCCGTTCCTCCACCAGCTCGATGACCCGCTCCAGAAGGTCGTTGGCGCGCGCCGTGTCGGCCGGCAGCCAATGGTCGAAGTGATCCTTGATCGTCGCCTCGACCAGCCGTGCCGCCTCGACGCTGGCCAGCTTCTCCTTGGTCTGGCCCTGGAACTGGGGATCGTGGATGAAGAGGGAGAGCATCATCACCGCGCCGCCGACGACGTCTTCCGGCGTGATCTGCGCCGCCTTGCGGTTGCCGATCAGCTCGCCATAAGCCCTGAGCGAGCGGGTGAGGCCGCTGCGGAGGCCCGCTTCATGCGTGCCGCCCTCCGGAGTCGGGACTGTGTTGCAATAGGAGTTGAGGAAGCCCTCGCCATCGGCCGGCCAGGCGATGGCCCATTCCAGCCGGCCCTTGTCCTCGGGCAGCTTCGCCTCGCCGGCGAAGGGTGTGGAGGTCACCGCCGGGCGACCCTCCAGGGTCGCGGCGAGGAAATCGCCGAGCCCGCCGGGGAAATGCAGCACGGCCTCGGCCGGGGTTTCCTCACTCCTGCCGAGAAGGGAAGGCGCGCAGCGCCAGCGGATCTCGACCCCGCGATAGAGATAGGCCTTTGAGCGCGCCATGCGATAGAGCCGCGCCGGCTGGAAGCGGGCCTCCTTGCCGAAAATCTCGGGATCGGCATGGAAGCGTACCCGCGTGCCGCGGCGGTTGACATTGCCGCCGCGCTTCAGCTTGGAGATGGGCTTGCCGCGGGCATAGCTCTGGGTGAAGAGCTGCTTGTCGCGGGCGACCTCTACTTCCAGTTTGTCGGCCAGCGCATTCACCACTGAGAGGCCGACGCCATGGAGGCCGCCGGAGGTCTGATAGACCTTGCCCCCGAACTTGCCGCCGGAGTGCAGCGTGGTCAGGATGACCTCGAGGGCGGATTTGTCTTTGAACTTGGGGTGAGGGTCGACGGGGATGCCGCGGCCATTGTCGGTGACGGTGACGAAGCCTTCCTCGTCGAGCTCGACCTCGATCCGGCTGGCATGGCCCGCCACCGCCTCGTCCATGGCATTGTCCAGGACTTCGGCGACGAGATGATGCATGGCGCGCTCGTCGGTGCCGCCGATATACATGCCGGGACGCCGGCGGACGGGTTCGAGCCCCTCCAGGACCTCGATGTCCTTGGCGGAGTAATCGGCGGACTTCCTGGCCGCCGAGGAGAAGAGATCATTCATGGCGTCGGATTATGGTGATGCGCCGGTCACGAAACAAGCTCGATGCAGTATGAAATCGCCGATCCTCTACCAAATATTGTGTGAGCCATGACAAACGATACTCGGAACGACCAGCCACCCGCCGATCTCGTCCCGGCGATCCGCACCATCGCCATGCCGGCCGATGCCAATTCCAACGGCGATATCTTCGGCGGCTGGATGATGTCTCAGATGGATCTG
>DATBBO010000539.1:0-8970 GCA_036270995.1 Dongiaceae bacterium
CGACAATCCCGGCGACTGGTTTCTGCGCTCAACCTTCGTGGTGCCGCCGATACCGCCTATTAATCCTGAGCCGCCCGAACCCACGGAGCCACCCGGAAAGCCGGAGCCGCCGGAGCCGGAGCAGCCGGTGCCGCCTGAGACGGCCCTGCCGCCGGAAATCCCGAGCCTGCCGCCGACGGATCCAGTGCCGCCCGGCGTCTATCCGATCATCGGGCCGCGGCTGGCGACCGATGGCGTGGTTCAGCCGATTGCCCGCCAGATGGGGCTCACCACGCTCGGCACACTGCATCAGCGCATCGGCGAGACGCTGTTGCAGGAGAGTCCCGACGGCTGGGCCCCTTCCGCCTGGGGTCGCGTCTTCGGCGACCAGATCGACAACAGCTACCAGGCCTTCGCCGACCCGAACGTCGATGGCCGGATCATCGGCGTGCAGGCCGGCTTGGATATCTGGCGCGGCAACTTGATCAAAGACAAAGGTCATCGCGATGCCGCCGGCCTCTACTTCGCCTATGGCCACAGCGCCGCGGATGTGAACGGCCTTGTCACCAACCCGGCGGCGACGGGTTACGAGATGACCCAGACCGGTACGCTGGACCTCAATGGCTATTCCGGCGGCGCATACTGGACCCACTACGGTCCCAGCGGGTGGTATCTCGACGGGGTGGTGCAGGGCACGGCCTACACCGGCACGGCGACGACAGCGGTTTCCAGCCTGCCGACGTCGGGTTCCGGCATCCTCGTCTCGCTGGAGGGGGGCTATCCGGTGCCGCTGCCGCTCGGGCCGAACTTCATATTGGAGCCGCAGGCGCAGGTCATCTGGCAGCACATCGGGTTCAGTGAGGCCAATGACGGGCTGACCTCGGTGGATCTCGGCTCGACCTCGGGGACGACCGGGCGGCTCGGCGTGCGCGGCCAGTGGACCATCCCCAGTGACAACGGCCTAGTCTGGCAGCCCTATGTTCGGGCCAATATCTGGCGAGACTGGGGCGGAGATGCGTCCACGACCTTTTCCGGGGCTTCCATTGCGGTGCCGCTGCTGGAGCAGGCGACACGGCTGGAATTCGCCGGCGGCATCACGGCCAGGGTCAATTCCAGTCTGAGCTTCTATGCCCAGGGCGGCTATCAGTTCGCGATCGGCGATACCGCCGGCGGCGAGCGTCAGGGCGTCAGTGGCGACCTCGGTCTCCGCGTCACCTGGTGACACTGGTTTCGGGAGTGGCGCAAGAGAGAGGCTTGTCCCGAGCATCCACGTCTTGCGGCGGCTCCGCATGCGCAAGCACCGGCAATCCTGGTCAAATGTCTGACGGGCGCCAAGCAAACGCGTGGATGGTCGGCCTTCGCCGACCATGACGTGAGGAGGCGCGCGGCTCAGCCCCCGAAAGCCGGTCCCATCGGCATCAGCCTGAGGCCTGGCCGCAGGTGGCGATAGGCGAGCTTGCGGTGGTCGACCGGGTTCGGCCCATCGGCCGCGACGACGAGAACCGCCTCGGCGATGGGCTGGAAATCGGCGCGGAAATGCACCGAGCTCTTGAGGGCAAGGATCCTCATCGCTGCGGGCTCGATGCCGAGATGGCGGAACATCGCCTGATCAGCCGCCTGCTGCTTGCGGCTGGAGACGAGGATGCTGAGACCGTCGATGGCGAGCCGGGCCATGGGGCCGAGCCTCATATGATTGCCGGCATAGAACGGCCCCGTCGCCTCGAAGCGCCCGTCACCCAGCTTCTCGACACGAAAGCGCCCGGCAAGCGGGCGATGGCCCGGCAGCCGCGACATCTCGCCGATGGCAAGCTCGATCTCCGCTCCCTCCCCCGCCGCATGGGCGGCGGCGGCCGTGGCCGGATCGTAGAGCAGCCCCGCGACAGCCCCTTCGGCCTTCTGGCGCAGCAGCGCCTCGATCAGCCCCACCGTATCCGAGTTCCCGCCCGCCCCGGGATTGTCCTGGGTATCCGCCAGCACGACCGGGCGCCTGGCCGTGGCGGCGATGCGCATCGCCTCGCGCACCGCTGCATCCGGCGCATAGATCCGGCCGGCGAAGTCCGGCTCCGCCTCGGCCACTGCGGCGGCCAGGTGATCGGCTGCCTGATCGGCGGCACGCTGGCTCTCGGCATAGGCCAGCACCGAGGGTCCGCAAGCGGGCACATCTGCCGGCGGGAATCCCGGCGCGAAGGAAAGGCTCGCGACCTCGCCGCGCTCGCAGGATGCGAGCTCGCGGAAGAGCGAGGCCGCCGGATCGACCATGGTGCATTGCCAGGTGAGCGGGATCAGGAAGGAGGGCCGGCGCATCGCCTTGGCGAGAGGACCCGATCGCAGGATGCGGTCGAGCAAGGCTGCGGCCCGCTCGCCGGTCACCGCCATGTCGATATGCGGATATGTGCGATAGGCGATGAGCGCCGCCGCCTGCTCGACCATGGCCGGGGAGACATTGGCATGGAAGTCTAGGCTGGCGAGGATCGGCAGATCGGGGCCCGCGAGGCGCCGCAGTCGCGTCAGCAGCTCACCCTCGCCGTCGGGCAGATGTGCGGCGACCATCGCGCCATGGAGGTCGAGATAGAGCGCATCGACGGGCCGCGCGGCCGAGAGGTGCTCCAGGATCTCCCCGGCAATGCGCTCGAAGGCATCCTCGGTCACGGGACCGGAGGGCGTGGCGGAGCACCAGAGCAGCGGGAGGATGTCGTGGCCCCGGCGCCTGGCGGCGGCGATGAAGCCCGCTGCCGGCAGATTGATTCCCGCCAGCGCCTCGAACATGTCCTTCCCGCGCTGGAGCGCCGGCCAGCCATCGGCCTGCTCGAAATCGCGATAGCTGGCCGGCAGCGGCGCAAAGGTATTGGTCTCGTGCTGAAAGCCGGCGACGGCGATGCGGGCCATGATTCAGAGCTCGATCAGACGGTCGGGCAGGTGATTGCGATTGTCGGCGCCGGCGGGAAAGTGGCGCGCGAGGAGCGCGCCGAGATCGCGGATCGCCGCCTCCAGCGCCTTGGCGACCGCCCCCTGCCCGGCCGTCGCGCTGAAGCTGGCTGTGATCTTCTGCCATTCGGCGCTGCCCGCCAGGCGGTCAACGCCGTGATCGGCCACGATCTCCACCTGATGCTCGGCCAGCGCCACCAGAAGCAGCACGCCATTATGCTCTGGCAGGCTCGCAAGGCCCCGCTCCATGAACAGGAGATGCGCGAGGCGCCGCGCCTTGACCTCGCGCGCCCGGGGCGGCGCCAGGCGCACCGAGAGCGGCGTCAGCTCCAGCGCCGCGTAGACGACAGCAAAGGCGACACATTGGGCCGCGAGCGAAAGGAGAAGCGAGGCCCAGGGCTCGATCAGGAGCACGATGACCGCCGCGGCGAAGGCGGCCAGGAGTCCGCCGGCCAGGCTCACCACGTGATAGCGATCGGCACGGGAGGCGACCACGGCGACGAACTCGGCGGTCGTCCCCGTCTCGGCCGCGGCGATCGCGGTCTCCACGCCCTTGCGCTCGGATGCCGAGAGCCTGTGCATCACCACCGCCCCGAGGCGCCGCCGCCGCCGAAGGAGCCGCCGCCTCCGGAGAAGCCTCCGCCCGAGAAGCCGCCGGACGAGCCGCCGCCACGCCCGATACCGCCGCCGAAGCCGCCATAGGGATAGTAGCCGCCCCAGACGCCGCGCCGGCGCCGCACATTCATGATGAAGATGAACAGGAGGATGATGAAGAAGACAGCCACGATCGGCAGGCCGTTTCCGTTGGACTGGCTCTCCGGCGGCGCGACCGCAGCGCCACCCTCCACCTTGCCGCCGAGTTGCGTGATGATGGCCTGCACGCCGGCTTCGATGCCCTGCGCCATCTGGCCGCTGCGGAAATAGGGGATGATGACCCGGCGGATGATGTCATCGGCGGTGGCATCGGGAAGGTCGCCCTCGAGGCCGTAGCCCACCTCGATCCGAAGCGCCCGGTCCTTGGGCGCCACGAGCAGGATGGCGCCATTATCCTTGCCCTTCTGGCCGAGCTTCCAGCCGCGGCCCAGCGCCAGGCCCCAATCCTCGATCGTGTAGCCCTGGAGGTCCGGCAAAGTGACGACAACAAGCTGGATGCCCTTCTGCCGCTCGAAATTCGCGAGCTCCGCCGTGATGCGATCGCTCGCGCTCTGGTCGAGGAGATGCGCGAGATCGACCACCCGGCCGCTCAGCGGCGGGACCGGCGGATCGGCCTCGCTGGCGACGGGCAAGAGCAGTGCGACAAGCAGGAGGAGAGCAGCAGCAAGAGCGAAGATGCCTCCCTGCCTTTTGCCGTCATCCCGGCGAAAGCCGGGGTCCAGGGCCACAAGCACCCTCTTGCAATCCTGGATCCCGGCTTTCGCCGGGATGACGGAAAGAATGCGAGGGCAATGCAATTTATCTGCGATAGCCCTGCCCTTCGGAGGGCGAGAGGCCGTTCGCGGCGCGCTCAATTGAAGTTCACCGTCGGCACCGTCATCGCCTTCTCATCGGCGGTGAACTGGGCCATCTCCTTGTAGCTGGAATAGAGCAGCATCGCCCAGATGCGGCCGGGGAAGGTCTTGAGCTCGGTATTGTACTGGCGGACAGCGTCGATGTAGTCGCGCCGGGCGACGGCGATGCGGTTCTCGGTGCCCTCGAGCTGGGCCTGCAGGGTCTGGAAGTTGGCGTTCGCCTTCAGATCCGGATATTGCTCGACGACCACCATGAGTCGCGACAGCGCCGAGGTCAGCGCGCCCTGATTCTGCTCGAAGGCCTGCATCGCCTGGGGATTGTTCAGGATATCCGACGGCAGCTGCATCTGCCCGACCTTGGAGCGGGCGTCGACCACGGCCTGCAGGGTCTTGGTCTCGAAATTGGCCGCCCCCTTCACGGTCTGCACCAGATTGGGCACCAGATCGGCGCGGCGCTGGTACTGATTCAGCACCTGGGCCCAGGCGGCCTTGGCTTGCTCGCTATAGTTCGGGATGTTGTTGATCCCGCAGCCGGCAAGCGGCAGCACGACGCAGAGCAGAAGCAGGAGGCCCCGAAGCAGCGCGGGGACGACGCGCCGCTCCCCGATGCCGGCCGATCCTGCGCTAGATATCCGCATAGACATGGGTCTCCCCCTTGCCGCCTGGATGAGTGACCGCCCCCTTCTCCGCATCCCCGACGGTCTGAGCATAGCGCCAGAGGGCTCCTGACTGATAGTCATGGCGCCGCGGCTTCCAGGCCTTGCGGCGCTCGGCGAGCTCGGCATCGGTGAGGTCGACGCTGAGCGTCCCCTTCTCGGCGTCGAGGCGGATGATGTCGCCGTCCCGGATGAGGCCGATCGGCCCGCCCACCGCCGCCTCCGGCCCGACATGGCCGACGCAGAAGCCGCGGGTGGCGCCCGAGAAGCGCCCGTCGGTGATGAGGGCCACCTTGTCGCCCATGCCCTGGCCGTAAATCGCCGCCGTGGTCGCCAGCATCTCGCGCATGCCAGGGCCGCCGCGCGGCCCTTCGTAGCGGATCACCAGCACCTCGCCTTCCTTGTAGTTGTGATCGCGCACCGCCGCGAAGGCGTCCTCCTCGGAATCGAAGCAGCGGGCGGGACCGCGGAAGGTCAGGCCATGCATGCCGGCGACCTTCACGATGGCGCCCTGGGGCGCCAGATTGCCGGTGAGGCCCACCACGCCGCCCGTGGGCGAGATCGGCTTGTCGGTGCTCCGGATCACGTCCTGATTGGTCGGGAAGGCGACGCTCTTCAGGTTCTCGGCGATGGTCTTGCCGGTGACGGTCAGGCAGTCGCCGTGGAGATATCCTCCCTCCAGCAGCGCCTTCATCAGCACCGGCACGCCGCCGACCTCGTACATGTCCTTGGCCACGTAGCGTCCGCCGGGCTTGAGGTCGGCGATATAGGGCGTCTTGCGGAAGATCTCGCAGACATCGTGGAGATCGAAATCGATCCCCGCCTCATGGGCGATGGCCGGCAGATGCAACCCGCCATTGGTCGAGCCGCCGGTGGCTGCGACCACCATCGCGGCGTTCTCCAGCGCCTTGCGGGTGACGATGTCGCGTGGCCGGATATTGGAGCGGAGCAGTGCCATCACCGCCTGGCCCGAGGCCTCGGCATAGGCATCGCGGCTCTCATAGGGCGCCGGTGCCCCGGCCGATCCGGGCAGCGCCAGGCCGATCGCCTCGGAGACGCAGGCCATGGTGTTGGCGGTGAACTGCCCGCCGCAGGAGCCGGCCGAGGGGCAGGCTACGCATTCGAGCTCGTGCAGATCCTCATCGCTGATCTTGCCGCTGGAATGGGCGCCGACGGCCTCGAACACGTCCTGCACGGTCACGTCCTTGCCGCGGAAGCGGCCGGGCAGGATCGAGCCGCCATACATGAAGACCGAGGGGATGTTGAGTCGCACCATCGCCATCATCAGCCCTGGCAGCGACTTGTCGCATCCGGCGAGCCCGACCAGAGCGTCATAGCAATGCCCGCGCACGGTGAGCTCGGTGGAATCTGCGATCACCTCGCGGCTGACCAGGGAGGACTTCATCCCGGCATGGCCCATGGCGATGCCGTCGGTCACGGTGATGGTGGTGAATTCCCGCGGCGTGCCGGAGGCCGCCTTGACGCCCTTTTTCACCGCCTGGGCCTGGCGCCCGAGCGCGATATTGCAGGGTGCGGCCTCATTCCAGGTGGTGACCACGCCGACGAAGGGCTGGGCGATCTCCTGCTCGGTCATGCCCATGGCGTAGTAATAGGAGCGGTGCGGCGCGCTGGCCGGCCCGACCGAGACATGGCGGCTCGGCAGCTTCGATTTGTCGGTTTGGCTCATGAGAGCCTCCTCCCCAAAATGACCCCGAGAAGAGCAGGGAAAATAGCCGGGCGGCGGGATCGCTTCCAATGCATTATCGGCAGGCGGCCATCCGTCCTGGGGATACCCGATCCCCCATCGTCATCCCGGCGAAAGCCGGGATCCAGGGCGACAAGCTCGCTCCCGCAATCCCGGATGCCAGCTTTCACCGGCATGACGCGAAGACCAAGGCCGCCTCAGCACTTAGCAGGATAGGCGGGCGGCCAGCGGCAGGCGACGCTGCGGACCGGCTCCTGGAGCAGGAAGATCTCCGGCTTCGGCGTCATGTCGGTGATGAAGAAATCGAAGCTCACGGCCTTGTCTGGCTCGACCTTGCCCTGATCGAAATCGATGGCGTCATAGGGCTCGTCCGTCTCCTGGACATGGTGGAAATCGCTCGAAACGACCGCGGGTTTCTTCGCCCAACCCTGGGCGAAGGAGAGCCCGTCGCCATAGGTGCTGGGGCTGTCGGGGGTCGTACGCAGCTCCAGCCTGTATTCGTTCCAGGCGGCATCGGTATGGTTGATGACCATCTTGGTGATGGCCATGCCCATGACATGCTGGGATCCGATGCGGTTCCCGAAATTCTCGTTGAAGCCGCGGATGACCAGGATGGGGGCACCGCCCGTGACCTCCTCGACGACGATGAAAGGATCGCTCAGCGTGCCGGTACCGGTGACCTTGAGGATGGTGAAATCGCCGCGCTCGTCGCTGAAGGTGATACCTTCGACCGTCACCGGCGCCGCGGCGGCCGGCCGAAGCCCGGCAAGGAGCGCGAGAGCGAGCAGCGCCGAGCCCGCGGTCCAGCACCGCAAGGCTGGCACGGGTCTCAAAGGGAGCTGAGCCGGTCCAGCGCACCGGCGAGCTTGGCGATCAGCGCCTTCATCTCGGCGAGCTTCTCGCGCTGATCTTCCACGACCTCGGGGGCGGCCTTGGCGACGAATGCCTCGTTGGCGAGCTTCTTCTCGATCTTCGCCGCCTCGCCTTTCGCGCGCTCGATCTCCTTGGTCAGTCGCGCCCGCTCGCGTTCGACATCCACGTGACCGGCCAGCACGAGAAGGATCGTCGCGCCCTCGATGACCAGCTGGACCGCGCCCTTGACCTGGGCCTCGAACTCGATCGCCGAGAGCCGGGCGAGGCGCCGGATCAGCTCGCCATGGGCCGCGAGCCGCTCCTTGGCGATCCGGCTCGGCTCGCGCACCACCACCGGGATCATGGCGGCGGCGGGCACGTTCATCTCCGAGCGCAGGCCCCGGATCTCCGAGACCAGCTCGATGACCCAGTCGAGATCGGCCGTGGCGATACTGTCGACCATGGCCGGCGAATAGCTGGGCCAGGGCGCGGTGATCAGCGGCTCCTTGCCTCCCAGCACCTCCTGCCACAGCTCTTCGGTGATGAACGGCATGATGGGATGCAGCAGATGCAGAAGCTGGCCCAGCGCCCAGGCGACCGCTGCCTGCGTCTCCTTGGCCGCGGCCCCCTCCTCGCCACCGGCATCCGCCTTGGCGATGATCGGCTTGGCCAGCTCCAGATACCAGTCGCAGAACTCGCCCCAGACGCCGTGATAGAGCGCGTGGGCGGCCTCGTTGTACTTGTAAGCGGCGAGCGCCTCCTCGACCCGCGCCGCAAGCTCGACGATCCGCCCCACGGCCCAACGGTTGACCTGCTGGCGGCAGGCGGCTGGATCGAAGGCGGGATCGAGGAGGCAACCATTGACCTGGCAGAAGCGCGCGGCGTTCCAGAGCTTGGTCGCGAAGTTGCGATAGCCCGCGACCCGGCTCTCGGCGAGCTTCACGTCGCGGCCGGGGGCGGCCAGCGCCGCCAGGGTGAAGCGCAGCGCATCGCAGCCATATCTGTCGATCAGCTCCAGGGGATCGATGATGTTCCCCTTGGCCTTCGACATCTTCTGGCCCTGCTCGTCGCGCACCAGGGCATGGATGTAGACGGTGCGGAACGGCACTTCGCCCATGAAATGCAGCCCCATCATCATCATCCTGGCGACCCAGAAGAAGATGATGTCGAAGCCCGTCACCAGCACGTCGCCGGGGTAGTAGCGCGCGAGCTCGGGCGTCTTCTCCGGCCAGTCCAGGGTCGAGAAGGGCCAGAGCGCCGAGGAGAACCAGGTGTCCAGCACATCCTCGTCGCGGCGGAGCTCGACCGGCTTGCCGTAGTGGCGCCGGGCCGCGGCCAGAGCCTC
>DATBBO010000540.1:0-4649 GCA_036270995.1 Dongiaceae bacterium
TATCAGCGACCGCGTCGCCGTCATGTATCTGGGCCGGATCGTCGAGATGGCCGAGACCGCGGCACTCTACCGGCGCGCCGCCCACCCCTATACCCAGGCCCTCGTCTCGGCCATCCTCGAGCCCGATCCCGACCGCCGGAGGGAGCGCATCATCCTCTCGGGCGACGCCCCCAACCCCGAGGCGCCGCCGCCCGGCTGCCCCTTCCATCCCCGCTGCCCGCAGGTGATGCCCCATTGCCGGACAGTGGTCCCGCCGCGGGTCGATCTGGGCACCTCCGCCGCGCCGCATCCGGTGGATTGCCATCTCTATGGCGAGAGCAAGGTCCCGGCCCAGCCCTGAGCGGCCTCAGGCCAACCGGATCCAGGTCAGTTCATGCTTGTTGTGGTGGAGATGCATGAGCCGGGAGCCGGGGATCGCAGCGAAGCGCCGGGCGATGGCATGGTCGGTCGCGCCCTGGAACTTGATGGTGCAGAGGAGATTGCGCGCCGTGCCGGAAGCGAGCCAGCGCTCCACCAGGGTGAGCAGGCGCGCGGGGTAGCAGATCACATCGCTGAAGAGCCAGTCGACCGGGCCGAGGGATGAAGGCGTGATGGAGAAGGCGCTGGCCTGGCGCTGCTCGATGCCGGGCATGGCCGCGATCACCGGGTCGAGGAGCGCCTTGTCCACTGCGATGACCCGCGCGCCGAGCTTCGCCAGCACCCAGCTCCAGCCGCCCGGGCTGGCGCCGAGATCGAGGCAGAGATCACCCAGTCCCGGCCGCCGGTCGATCAGGGTCAGCGCCTCCCAGAGCTTGAGGTAGGCGCGGTTGGGCGGTCCTTCGCGATCCTCGACGAAACGCGCCTCGCCATTGGGAAAGGGGCTCCTGCAATCGGCGGAGGCCAGGATCGTAGCCTCATCCAGCATCGTCCAGGAGCCGAGCGGGGCCCGCGGCACCGGGGCCGGAAAGACCAGGGGCTTGGCGCTCACATGGGGCAGGCGCTCGGCGATGAGCGATGCGCGCCGGTGCAGGCGATGGGGATAGAGCGCCCAGTTGCGCTGCCGGCTGCGGAGCTGCGCCGCGCCATCGGCGATGGAGGCGATCATCAAGCGCTCGGGATTGCGCCAGATATTGGCGGTCCAGGCCGCGGGCCGCACCGGCCCCTCGGCCAGCACCAGCCGGCCATGGACCTCGGCGACCCCACCTAGCTCCGCCAGCAGGTCCTCGAGATGGCCCTCGGGGGCGAGATAGCCGGTGAGCCGCCCGGCCATCTCCGCAGGCAAGCTACCCGCGCCCCCGCTTCAGCAGGCGAAGCCGCAGCGCGTTCAGCTTGATGAAGCCTTCGGCGTCGCGCTGGTCGTAGACCTGGTCGGCCTCGAAGGTCACATGGGCGAGGCTGTAAAGCGATTTCGGCGATTTGCGGCCGACCACGCGCACGCTGCCCTTGTAGAGCTTCAGCCGCACCGTGCCCTCCACATGCTCCTGGCTCTTGTCGATGAGGGCCTGGAGCATTTCGCGCTCCGGGCTGAACCAGAAGCCGTTATAGATAAGCTCGGCGTAGCGCGGCATGACATCGTCCTTCAGATGCATGGCGCCTCGGTCGAGCGTCAGGCTCTCGATGCCGCGATGGGCTGCGGCCAGGATCGTTCCCCCCGGCGTCTCATAGACCCCGCGGCTCTTCATGCCGACGAAGCGGTTCTCCACCAGGTCGAGCCGGCCGATTCCATTGGCCCCGCCGAGCTGGTTGAGCTTCGTCAGCAGGCGCGCCGGCGACAGCGCTTCGCCGTCGAGGGCGACCGGGTCGCCGCGCAGGAACTCGATTTCCACATAGGTCGGCTGATCCGGGGCCTGCTCGGGCGCAACACTGCGGCTATAGACGAACTCCTCCGGCTCGTGCCAGGGATCCTCCAGCGCTTTGCCCTCGGCGGAGATGTGCAGAAGGTTGGCATCCACCGAGAAGGGCGCCTCGCCGCGCTTGTCCTTGGCGATGGGAATCTGGTGCTCCTCGGCAAACTCCAGCAGCTTGGTGCGCGAGGTGAGGTTCCATTCGCGCCAGGGCGCGATCACCTTGATGTCGGGATTGAGGGCGTAATAGGTGAGCTCGAAGCGCACCTGGTCGTTGCCCTTGCCGGTCGCCCCATGGGCCACTGCGTCGGCGCCGGTCTCGCGTGCGATCTCGATCTGGCGCTTGGCGATGAGCGGGCGGGCGATGGAGGTGCCCAGCAGATAGCAGCCCTCATAGAGCGCATTGGCCCGGAACATGGGGAAGACGAAATCACGGACGAACGCCTCGCGCAGATCCTCGATGTAGATCTGCTTGATGCCCAGCATCTCGGCCTTGCGGCGGGCGGGCTCCAGCTCCTCGCCCTGGCCGAGATCGGCGGTGAAGGTCACCACCTCGCAGCCATAGGTCGTCTGCAGCCATTTCAGGATCACGGAGGTGTCGAGCCCGCCGGAATAGGCGAGCACCACCTTCTTGACGTCGCGCTTCATGGAAAGGGTCCTCGGTCTCGACGAAAGCGCGCGGAGTATAGGGATTGGCGGTCGCGGGACAAGAGAGCGGACACGGGGGGCCGGAACCCTGCAAACGCTCCAGCTAGGCGGCCTCCTCTCCGGCGCGCCCGGCCTTGCGCTGGCGGATGCTCTCGCTCTTGAGCTGGCCGCAGGCGGCCATGATGTCGCGCCCGCGGGGTGTGCGGACCGGGCTCGCATATCCCGCGTTGAAGACGATGTCGCTGAAGGCGGCGATGGCGGCATTGCTGCTGCACTCGAAGGGCGCGCCGGGCCAGGGATTGAAGGGGATGAGATTGACCTTCGCCGGCACCCCCTCGATCAGCTTGACCAGCGCCCGTGCATCGGCCGGGGAATCATTCACGCCTTTCAGCATCACATATTCGAAAGTGATGCGCCGGGCGTTGCTCAGGCCCGGATAGCTGCGGCAGGCCTCCATCAGCTCGGCGATGGGGTATTTCTTGTTGATGGGGACGATCCGGTCGCGGAGCTCATCGGTCACCGCATGGAGGGAGATCGCGAGGTTGACGCCGAGCTCGATTCCGGCGCGTCGGATCATGGGCACCACCCCCGCAGTCGATAGGGTGATCCGCCGCTTGGAGATGGCGATTCCTTCGCCATCCATTGCGATGCGCAAGGCCTTGGCGACATTGTCGTAATTGTAGAGGGGCTCGCCCATCCCCATCATGACGATGTTGGAGATGAGGCGCCCGTCCGGCGGGGAAGGCCACTCGCCGAGGGCGTCGCGGGCCAGCATGACCTGGCCCAGGATCTCGGCGGCGGAGAGATTGCGCACCAGCCGCTGGGTCCCCGTATGGCAGAAGCGGCAGGTAAGCGTGCAGCCGATCTGGGAGGAGACGCAGAGCGTGCCGCGATCCTCCTCGGGGATATGGACCGTTTCCGCCTCCTGCCCGTCGGCGAATCCCAGCAGCCACTTGCGCGTACCGTCGACCGACTGCCGATCGACGACGGCCCGGGGCCGGTCGAGGATGTAGCGCTCCGCCAGATCGGCCCGGAATCCCTTGGCGAGGGTCGTCATCGCCGCGAAGTCGGTGGCGCCGCGATGATAGATCCAGTGCCAGAGCTGGCGGGCCCGGAAGGCCGGCGCACCGATGCCGGCGAGCTCGGCGGCAAGCTCCGCCCTGTCGAGGCCGATGAGCCCCCGGCGGCCGTCGGAGGCCGCGGCCGGCGGGGCGAAGACGTCCGCGTGGCCGGCCGTGCTCATGCCCCTACTGAATCTTGCAGGCGGCGCTGATCGCCTGATAGGCCTTGGAGAATCCCACCAGCGAATAGGTGTCGGTGATCTCCGTCCCGCGGCTCGAGGTTCCCTTCACTGTCAGGCTGTTGCCCTTGCGCATGGCTTCGATCATCGCCCTGTCCGTGTCGCCGTCCTTGGCCCAGGCGCGGTCCTTCTGGAGGACCGAGAGGGAGAAGCTCTGCTTGCCGATGGTGAGGGTGACGTCGCTGTTGGGCTTCAGCTCATAGCCCGCGATATAGCTCACCTGGTCGCGCACCCCCGATTGCGGCGCATGGGTGATGGCGATGAACGGGTTGCCGCGGCTCTTGAAGTTCCCCGCCTGCTTCTTCGGCGCGCTGGTGGCGTAGCAGAGCGTCTTGCCGTTGTCGTCATAGGTCTGGGCGGCCCAGTCGCTGAACTTATTGATGGGGGTCGGCGTTGCCGCCCGCGCGGTGCCCGCCGCGCCCGCCGCCGTCAGAGCCACCGCCACACCGCCCGCCAGAAGCCATCTCTTCATCGTCATGACCAACACTGCCCTTTCGTGGGGAAAAGCCGCCGTCTCCGTTTCGCCCCCCGTATTCGCCCTTGGGCACTCGCCCTTGCGCCTGTCCCGGGGACATCGCCCCCGGGTGATCCGTCGGCGGCCCGTCGACGTATCATATCGTTGTGCAACAGGCAATTTCGCTGGCGCTGACCCGCCACCCTACCACCTCCCTTGCCCGCCCGAGGGAGGCGGGGCTAGATAAGCGGGTGACCTCCGACCGGCCGGCCGGCGCTGACGCCGCCAGGGATGCGGACGACCTCATCGAGCGCATCGCCCGGGTCGCCGACCGCGAGGCCTTTGCGGAACTTTTCCGCCGTTTCGCGCCGCGGATCAAATCCTATTTGAGGCGCCTGGGATGCGAGACGGGCCAGGCCGAGGA
>DATBBO010000541.1:0-2656 GCA_036270995.1 Dongiaceae bacterium
AGGCTGACGGAGGCGGTGATGCCGCCGGGCAGTGCAAAAGCGGCAGCGCTGGGCGGCGCAGCGGCCGGTGCGGCGGAGCCGTTCGAGGCTGGGGGTGCTGTTGTCGCTGGCGCCTGGCTGGCGGGCGAGGCGGCCTCGGGCGGGGCTACCGTCTGGGGTAGGAGCTTATCGAGATCGAGGCGGCCGAAGGCGAGAGAGGCATCGATCAGCATCGGCGCGCCGGGCTGGATCGAGATCTTGCCTGTGGCCTTGTTATCGCCGAGCGCGAGCGCGATGTCGGGAAGCTCGATCGCCTTGGCCGAAGCATCGATGCTCGAGCTCAGCATGAAGGGCTTGGTCAGCGCCGGCGGCAGGCCGCGGGCGCCGGTGATCTGAAGCAGCACGCCCGGCTCGGCGATCTTGGCATCGAACTTGCCCTTGAGGGTCTCGGCCGCCTGATCGGCGGTGCCGTCAAATTGGAAGATGGCGGCGTCCCCTGCCATGTTGATGACAAGCTTGAGATTCGTCGGACCGCTGCCGATGGTCCCGATCGAGGTGTCGAAATGCGCCAGGATGCCTGCGAGCTTGGCATCGCCGCTCGCAGTGAAGGGGCCGGCGAGCGAGCGAGCCGCGACCGCGGCATTCAGGGATTCGATCCGCTCCTCGGCGCCACCGGCGCGATAAATGATTGTCCCGTTCTTGATCGCGAAGTTGTCGACGGAGATCGCCGGCATCGAGCCGCCGCCGGGGGCCGGCGTGCCGGGTGCCGCAGTGGTGCCGGCCTGAGCGCCTGCTTGCGGGCCGGGCACGAATTGCCAGTTCGCGCGCCCATCGGGAAGCTTCTCCAGCAGGACGACGGGATCGACCAGGGTCACTTTGGTGATCTGGATATTGCCGCTGATCAGCGGCATGAGCGCGACACTGACGTCGAGGGATTTCAGCTTCGCCATGTCCGGCGCGCTCGCGCCAGGCAAGTTCGCCAGCCGCACCCCGCCGACCGAGAGTGTCGGAGACGGCAGCAGGCTGAGAGAGATATTGCCGTCGATGGAGAGCTGGCGGCCCGTTGCCTTCTGCACCGCCTCGACGACCCGCGGCTTGTAGGCATTCCAGTCGACGAAGCGCGGACCGATTGCGACTGCAATCACCAGGAGGAGGACGAGCACGCCCAGGCCGATCAGAATCTTCTTCAGCATCTCAACTCCTGCCGAGATCGGATGATCGGAGAATTGACATGACGGACCTTTGCGCTACATGACTCTGCGGTTACACCGAGCAGCGATGCTGTCTCGATGCTGCTGGGGCCCGATGCAGCGTAGGAAGGCACCATGGGCGATATCGTCAACCTTAACAAATATCGCAAAGCGAAACAGCGAGAGTCCGAAGCGCGCGAAGCTGAAATCAATCGCGAAAAATTTGGCAGAAACAAGGCGCAGACGACTCGCGACCGGCTGCAACGCCGGCAGGAGGAGAAGGCCCTGGACGGCAAGAAGATTGAAGACGGTTTGGACAAGACCTGATCCACCCGCAAGCACCCATCGCTCTCGCGCTATAACATTACGCTAAAGCGCCGAGTTCCTCATGCCGGGCGATGCAGCACGGCCACGAGATAGCGGCAGGCGATCTTTCCGGGATTGCTGAAGAGGCAATCCGCCGGTGGACCCAAGCGAAGGCAATCCCCAGCCGCCAGGTCGTGAACCTCCCCGCCCTGCCGGAACCGCAGAACCCCGGCAAGCACCAATATCTGCTGATCCTGGATGAAGGCATATGCCGCCGCAGGATAGGCAATCTCCGCGCCCGCCGGCAGCTCCGCCGCGACCAACTCCAGCGGTGCGGCACCTTCCATGCCGGGCGGGGTCAGCGCCCGGCGGAAAAAGCCGGTCGCGGGATCGCGCCAGACGACCTGCTCGCTTGCGCGCGACAGGCGACCACCCTCCACGGCCTCGGCCCGGGCGAGGAGCCGAGAGAGGCTGAGACCGAAGGCTCCGGAGAGGCGCCCCAGTAAGGCGGCAGTGGGGCTGCTCTCGCCGCGCTCGACCTTGCTGATCATGGCCCTGGAAACCGAGGACCGCGCGGCGAGCTCCTCCAGGGACCAGCCTCTTGCTTCCCGCTCGGCGCGAAGCCGCTCGGCAAGTCGAAGCTCCAAGGGGTTTGTCATTTTTGTGGACATTCCTCTACTATAGTGGAATATATATATGGCCGGTCACCCCGGTATGCGGAGTTGCCCATGGACCCCACAATCCGCGACGCCCGGCGCGAGGATCTCCCCTCCATGACGGGGATCCTGAATCAACTGATCGCCGCCACCACGGCGATCTGGACCTTGAGCCCGACAACGCTGGAAGCCCGCACTGCCTGGCTCGAAGAGAGGCGTGCCCGCGGCTTTCCCGTGCTGGTGGCCGAAGAAGCGGGCGGCCCTCTGCTCGGCTTCGCTTCCTTCGGCGATTTCCGGCCCTGGGAGGGCTACGCGGGGACGGTGGAACACTCCGTTTATGTGGATACCCCGGCCCGACGGCGGGGTGTCGGCCGCGCCTTGCTCGCATCCCTGATCGATCGCGCCGAAGCCCGGGGGCTGCATGCCATGGTGGGCGGAATCGAGGCCAGCAACAACGCCTCTCTGGCGCTCCACACAGCGCTCGGCTTCCGTGAGGTGGGCCGCCTGCCGGAAGTCGGACGCAAG
>DATBBO010000542.1:0-4234 GCA_036270995.1 Dongiaceae bacterium
GCGCGCGCGGCGCTGTGCAGCAGGGTCTCGGCCATGGGCGACCAGCGCCCCGCCTCGCCGGTTGTCAACAGCCGGCGGATCTCCTCGGCGCCAGGCGAGCCGCCGGGCTCGCGGGTCTCGAGCACATCGAGCCCCAAGGCGCGCAACCCCGCGGCGAGCCGGCGCGCCTGGGTCGATTTGCCTGCTCCCTCGCCGCCCTCGAGCGTGATGAATCGGCCGCGCTCAGCCAAGACGCCGTCTCAGCTTCGGATCAGATATTGGGCAGCAGCGATCATGCGGCCGAAGGCGCCGAGCCGTTCCACGGCCACCGTGGTGACCAGCGGTACCTCCATTGGCGCCATGCCGGGTGCTTCGAGCCGGAGCGTGCCGACCTGCTGGCCGGCGGCAAGCGGGGCCGCCAGAGGGCCGTCGAAGACCGCCGTCGCCTTCAACTTGCCCCTCGCATCCCGCGGCAGGGTCACCACCAGATCGCTCTTGGGACCCAGCCCGACAGTCTCGGAAGCGCCCAGCCAGACAGGCGCCTGGACCAGGGCTGAATTCGCCTTGGCCACCGTCACATTGTCGAAGTTGCGGAAGGCCCATTGATAGAGCTGCAGCGCCTCGTCGGAGCGCGACTTCTTCGAATCCAGACCCTGCACCACCATGATGATGCGCCGGCCGTTCTGCTGGCCGGAGGAGACGAGGCTGTAGCCCGGGCCCTCGGCGTGACCTGTCTTGATGCCGTCGGCGCCGACATTCTTGTAGAGCAGCGGATCGCGATTGCCCTGCTTGATGCCGTGATAGGTGTAATTGAGCTCCGAGAAGTAGTGGTAGTACTCGGGGTAATCGGCGATCAGGTGGCGGGCGAGGATCTCGAGGTCGCGCGCCGTGGTGTAGTGATTGGGGTCGGGCCAGCCGTTCGAGTTCACGAAATGCGTGCCCGTCATGCCGAATTCCTTCGCCTTGGCATTCATGCGATCGGCAAAGGCCTCCTCGCTGCCCGCCATGCCTTCGGCGACGACGATGCAGGCGTCGTTGCCCGATTGGACGATGATGCCGCGCATCAGGTCCTCGAGCTTGATGCTGTTGTTGAGCTCGACATACATCTTCGAGCCCTGCATGCGCCAGGCACGCTCGGAGACGGGAAAACTATCCGTCAGCTTGAGCTTGCCGCTCTTCAGCGCTTCGAAGATCAGATAGGCCGTCATCATCTTGGTGAGGGATGCTGGCTCGATCCGACCGGTGCTGTTCTTGTCCGCCAGCACGGCGCCCGTCTGATAGTCGACGATGTAGAGCGTCTGGGCGGTGGTCTCGATGTCCTCGGCCCGCGCCTGGAGAAGGGGAGCGGCGATGGTGCCCAAGACGAGCGCCAGGGCGAAAGCCGCGGCGAGCGGCAGGCGGAGCGGATGGGATGTCATGCGTCCTCTCGTTCGGTCCAATCCCGGCCCGATCCCCGGGCCCCCGGCCCCCCAGCGCCACTGTCCTAGCATTATTCGACGACGATTCGCGCGTCCTTATGACCGAGCGCGATGACTTGTCCCAGCATCTGGTCCGCCTGGTCGACAGTGGCGATCGGCCCGAGGCGCACACGATAGAATTTTTGCGCGCCGAGTTGAACTGCGATCACGCGCGCATTGCCGACGAGGCGCGTCAGCTTCTCGCTCAGATGCTGCGCATTGGCGACCTGCAGGAAGGAGCCGGCCTGGATGAAGATGTTGGTCGGATGCACCGGCGTCTGCACGACGGTCGTGCTGGGCTGCGGAAGAGGCGCGTTGGCCAGCGCGAGCACGCTCGTGGAACCGCTGGCGGTCGGCGCCATCGGCACCGTTGCCGGAGGCGGCGCGGCCGGCTGGCTCGGGGGTACCGCCGCCGGCGCGGCCGCGGGGAAGCTGGTCAGGGTCTGCGTTGCCACTTTGGGCGCCGGGGCCGCAACCGGCTGCGGCACGCCCTCCTCCCCGCCGCCGAGCCCGAGCGCCAGCTGGCGGCTCTCTTCTGGCATCACCTGGACTCGAACCTTGGCAGTGCCCGGCCCGACCACCCCCAGCAGCTCGGCGCTGCGGCGCGACAAGTCGATGATGCGGTCATTGACGAAGGGGCCGCGGTCGTTGATGCGGACCTGGATCTGGCGCCCGTTCTCGAGATTGGTCACCCGGACCAGGGTCGGCATGGGAAGCGTCTTATGGGCCGCCGTCATGGCGTTCTGGTCGTATTCCTCGCCATTGGCGGTCTGGTGGCCGACGAAGCCGGGACCGTACCAGGAGGCAATGCCGGTCTGGTCGTAGCTGTAGTCTACCGCCGGGTAGTACCAGACCCCGTCGACTTGATAGGGATTGCCCACCTTGTACTTGGAGTAGGGGACTGAGCCCTGGCCCACCCCCTTCGACTGATTGACGACGAAGGTGGTCTCCGCGCACCCGCTCAAGAGCAGGCCAAGCACCAAGCAGGCCGTGCGAAACCACATCATCTTGTGACCAGAATCCCACCAACCACTGGCCGTTGTAGGTTATCCGCTGACAAGTCGATCCGCAAGAAGACCGACACTGGCCGCGAAGAAGGTCGAGCGGTTCCACTTCATCAGGGTCTTGAAGTTGCCGTAGACCAGGTAGGCCGGCCCGGAAGGCCCATCGGGGGCGACCAGAGAGGCGGGAAAGGCCGCCTGCGGCAGGGCGCTGCCATCCGCATTGCGGATGCCCAGCCTCTCCCATTCACCCAGCGACTTCTCGATCTTGAGGCCGATCAACTTGGCGTCGAAACCGGGCGGCAGGCGCACCTGGCGGCCCCAGGTCTGGTCGGCCCGCCAATGAAGCCTCGTCAGATAGTTCGCGATGGAGGCGAAGACATCCCCCTCATCCGTCCAGATATTGCGCTGGCCCTTGCCGTCGAAGTCGACGGCGTAGTGCAGGAAGCTCGAGGGCATGAACTGGCATTGGCCCATGGCGCCGGCCCAGGAACCCGTCATGGCCGCCGGCGTCACATCGCCATGATCGATGATCTTCAGGGCATCGATGAGCTCGGCGCGGAACATCTCGGGCCGCGTGCTGCCATAGGCCAGGGTCGCCAGCGCTCCCACCACCGGATAGCCGCCGGTGACCCGGCCGTAATCGGACTCGACCGCCCAGAGGGCGACGATGAAGCGCGGCTGGACTCCATAGGCCTCGCCGACCTTCTTCAAAAGCTCGGCATATTGCTGCATCCGGGCCCGCCCGTCGGCGACGCGCTTCTCGCTCACCACCTTCGGCAGATATTGCGCGAAGGTCATGGTGAACTCGGGCTGGTTGCGATCCTTGTCCAGCACATCGGCCATGGGCTGCAGCCCCGCGAGCGCCGCCGCGAGGGTTTGCTGGGAGATGCCCTTCGCGGCCGCGTCCTGCCGAAGGCCGTTCAGCCAGACCGCGAAGGGGTCGGCCGCAGCGGCGCGGCCGACCAGCAGCGCGAAGACCAGGACAGCGAGAAAGGCGAGCCGCATCCTCATGGCCAGCTTGTCCCATAGATTCGCGTCTTCGCAAAGCGCGGCGCAGGTTCCTCCTCGCACTCCTCGACATCCCGGCAGGAGACCGGTCGGGAACCGCGGAGGATGGCGTCAGCCGGGGCCGGGGAAATAGCTCTCGCTATGGCCGAGCAGGCCGTTGGCGAGCACGCCGATCCATTCCTTGAGGCCGAGAGTCAGCAGATCCAGATGCCCGGTGAAGTCGATGTCGAAGCCGCCGTGCATCTGGCCGGTTCCGGTCTGATAGTCGACGGGATCGGGGACGACCGGCCAGCCCTGGGCGCGGAAGAGGCCGACGGCGCGCGGCATATGAAAAGCCGAGGTGATGAGGATCCAGGTCTCGCCCGGCGCGGGATGAACGAGCTCCTTGCTGTCGGCCACGTTCTCGAAGGTGTTGCGCGACTGGCGCTCGAAGATGACGCGGCCGGTGTCCATGCCCATCCATTGCAGCACCTGCCGCGCGGCATCGGCCTCGCGGAAGCGGCCGTCGTCCAGGCTGAGGCCGCCGCCGGTATAGACCAGCTTCGCCTGAGGATAGCGGCGCGCGAGATCGGCAAAGGCGATGAAACGCTCCGCATGATCGTTGACCGTGGGCTGGCGCCGCTCGGCGGTGAGTAGCGTGCTGACCCCGCCGCCCAGCACGATGATCCCGTCGACATGCTCGGGGAGCTGCGTCAGGGGGGGAAAGCGGTTCTCCAGCGGCCTCAGGAGCCAGTCGCCGACCGGTAATGCGGCGACGACAACCATCAACAGGGCAAGGAGGACGAT
>DATBBO010000543.1:0-16762 GCA_036270995.1 Dongiaceae bacterium
CAAGCTCAAGAGCACCTATGCCGACGCCCTGGTGGACGAGATCAGGCCCTCCACCGGCCGGGTTCATACCTCCTTCGACCTGGCCGTCGCTTCCACGGGCCGGATCTCCTCCAACGATCCCAACCTGCAGAACATCCCGGTTCGCACGGAGGAAGGGCGCAAGATCCGCCGGGCCTTCGTCGCCGAGCCCGGGCACAAGCTGCTCTCGGTCGACTACTCACAGATCGAGCTCCGCCTGGCGGCCCATATGGCGGAGGTCGCTCCCTTGAAGCAGGCCTTCCAGGAGGGGAAGGACATCCATGCCATGACCGCGAGCCAGGTCTTCGGCATCCCGGTGGAAGGAATGGATCCCATGGTCCGGCGCCGGGCCAAGGCGATCAATTTCGGCATCATCTACGGCATTTCCGCCTTCGGCCTGGCGGCCCAGCTGGGCATCCCCCAGGCCGATGCGAGGGCCTATATCGAGGCCTATTTCGAGCGCTACCCCGGCATTCGCGACTACATGACCCGGACCAAGGAGGCGGCGCGCAAGACCGGCTATGTGACGACGCTCTTCGGGCGGCGCTGCCATGTACCGGGGATCCTCGACAAGAATCCCGCCAAGCGCAGCTTCATGGAGCGCGCCGCCATCAACGCCCCCATCCAAGGCACCGCCGCCGACATCATCAAGCGGGCGATGATCCGCATCCCCACCGCGCTTGCCGAGGCCAGGCTCAAGGCGCGCATGCTTCTCCAGGTGCATGACGAGCTCGTCTTCGAGGTGCCGCATGCCGAGGTCGAGGCCACGGGCCAGACGGTGCGCAAGGTGATGGAGGCCGCGCCATTGCCGGCGCTGGACCTCTCCGTTCCGATCGTCGCCGATATCGGCGTAGGGGATAACTGGGCGGAAGCCCACTGAACCTTCTCGAGAGGAGGATGCCATGCATCGCAGCCGGCTGGGCGGATTCATCATCGACTGCAAGACGGAGGATCTGGAGGGCGCG
Organism: Dongiaceae bacterium; assembly: GCA_036270995.1. Classification (GTDB taxonomy): domain Bacteria; phylum Pseudomonadota; class Alphaproteobacteria; order Dongiales; family Dongiaceae; genus DASXQK01. The sequence continues at coordinate 984 of DATBBO010000543.1, forward strand.
GCGCGCTTCTGGGGCGCGGCCCTGGGGCTTTCGGTCAGGGCTTCGAACAAGCCCGAGGACAAGAGCTACGTCGTCTTCGATACGGCACCCAACGAGCTCGATATCGAGGTCCAGAAGGTCGACCACCCGAGCCGGGTGCATATCGACATCGAGACCGACGACATCGAGGCGGAGGTCAAGCGCCTGGAGGCCCTCGGCGCCAAGCGCGTGGCGAAGATCCGGAGCTGGTGGGTCCTGGAAGCCCCCACCGGCCAGCGCTTCTGCGTCGTCAACGTCAAGCGCTCGGAGTTCGCCACCGAGGCGAATGTCTGGGAGTAGAGGGCGCCCATATATCGCGGGGCGAGGGGTGCCGCGGATCCATTGGGGGGCTCGCTGGCAGGATAGGCGGCGGATCCTGCAAGGCCCGCTATCCAAGGGTTCCCGCCCCAGAGGCGGCCGGGGCTTGCGATTTGGCTCGACAGCGCCCTAATTCGGCCATATTGCCTCAACAACTTCCGGCCCAACCCGTTGGAGGGGGAGGGTAACCCATGCCGCCGACCATCGCGCTGGTCGATGACGACCGCAACATCCTGACCTCGGTCGCCATGACCCTCGAGACCGAGGGCTTCATCGTGCGCACCTATTCCGATGGCGCCGAGGCGCTGAAGGGAATGACGGCGCAGCCCGTGGATCTGGCGATCCTCGACATCAAGATGCCGCGCATGGACGGTCTCGAGCTCCTCGACCGCTTGCGCAAGCAGGGGGATCTGCCGGTCATCTTCCTGACCTCCAAGGATGACGAGGTGGACGAACTCATGGGCCTGCGCATGGGGGCCGACGACTACATCAAGAAGCCCTTCTCCCAGCGCCTGCTCATCGAGCGCATTCGGGCACTCCTGCGGCGCCAGAGCCTGGGCAAGCGCGAGGCGGGCGCCGCGGGTCCTGCCAGCGAGGTCATCCAGCGTGGCGACCTGCTGCTCGATCCCGCGCGTCATCTCTGCAACTGGAAGAATCGCACCGTCGATCTCACGGTGACCGAGTTCCTGCTGCTGAAGGCGCTCGCTCATCGTCCCGGCCACGTCAAGAACCGCGACCAGCTGATGGATGCGGCCTATGGCGAGAACATCTATGTCGATGACCGGACCATCGACAGCCACATCAAGCGCCTGCGCAAGAAGTTCAAACAGGTCGATGTCGAGTTCAACGAGATCGAGACCCTCTACGGCGTCGGCTATCGCTACCGGGAGCGCTGAGCTGCCGCGCCGTTCCGCATGACGGTGGCGGCCGATCGCAATCAGCTCGGCGGCTTGACGCGCGCGGATTCGATCGGCGGCCCTGGCGGGGCTGCCCCGGGTGCCACGCAGGCGGTCGCTGGCGATACCATCCTGGTCGACGAGCCGCGGGCACCGGCGGCGGAGGCGACATCCACGCCGGCGCCGGCCCTGCCGCGGCGGCGCAGGCGGTCCTCCCTCACGCGGCGCATCCTGACGCTCAATCTTCTGGCGCTCGCGATTCCCGTCGCCGGTCTTCTCTACCTCGACCAGTACCGCAACAGCCTGGTGCAGCAGCAGCTCGATCTGATGGCCACCGAGGCCGAGCTCTTCTCCGGCGCGCTCGCCGCCAGCGGCGTCGTCACCGGCCCGGCGGGCGATGAGCGGCTGCTGCCGGAGACGACCCGCAGCACCGTGCGGCGCCTTGTCGATGTGTCGAAGACCCGGGCCCGCCTCTTCGATCAGGACGGCACGCTGATCGCCGACAGCTCGCGGCTCATCGGGCCGGGCGGGCAGGTGGAGATCGAGATGCTGCCGCCGCCGGAGAACGATACGCTCCTCGTTTCCCTGGTGCGCCGGCTCTATGACAGCGTCGTCTCGCTCATTCCCAGGGGCAAGCCACTGCCCCTCTATCAGGAGCGCGCCCAGCAGCGCGCTGCGGACTACCCCGAGGCCCTTCAGGCCCTCGATGGCGAGCCGGCCAGTGCGCTCCGGGTTGACCGCAACGGCAATCTGCTCCTCAGCGTCGCGGTGCCGGTGCAGCGCTATCGCCAGGTTCTCGGCTCCCTCATGCTCTCGGTCGGCGGCGATTCCATCGATGCGGCGGTGCGCGATGTCCGCCTCAACATCCTGAAGGTCTTCGGCGTCGCCTTCGCCATCACGGTGCTGCTCTCGCTCTATCTCGCCGGCGCCATCGCCCGGCCGCTGCATCGCCTGGCCGAAGCGGCCGACCGGGTCCGCCGCGGCCAGGGGCGGCAGACCGAGATCCCCGATTTCACCCGGCGCGGTGACGAGATCGGCGATCTTTCGGGCGCGCTCCGCGAGATGACCCACGCATTGTGGACCCGCATGGACGCCATCGAGCATTTCGCCGCCGATGTCGCCCATGAGATAAAGAACCCGCTCTCCTCGCTGCGCAGCGCCGTCGAGACCGTGGCGCGCATCGAGGATCCGGAACGCCAGCGCCGGCTGATGGCCGTGATCCTCGACGATGTGCAGCGCCTCGACCGGCTCATCACCGACATCTCCGATGCCAGCCGGGTCGATGCCGAGATGTCGCGCATCGAGAAGGAGCCGGTGGATGTCACGCGTATGCTGCGCGCCCTGGCCGAAATCCACGAGGCGACGGCCAAGCCGGATGCCCCGCGTCTCATCGTCGATGCGCCGGGCGGTCGCGCCCTCGTGGTGGCGGCCAATGAGGGGCGCCTGGTCCAGGTACTGCGCAACCTCCTGGCCAATGCCATGTCCTTCAGCCCGCCCGGGGGCGCCATCACGCTCTTCGCCCGGCGCGAGGGCCGGCGCATCCGCCTGGGTGTCGCAGATCAAGGCCCCGGCATCCCGCCGGACAAGCTGGAGGCGATCTTCGACCGGTTCTATACCGAGCGTCCGGCGGGCGAGAAGTTCGGAACCCATTCGGGCCTCGGCCTCAGCATCTCGCGCCAGATCGTCGAGGCCCATGGCGGGCGGCTGTTCGCGGAGAATCTGACCGAGCCCGACGGCCGGGTTCGCGGCGCGCGCTTCACCCTCCTGCTCCCGGCCGCATGAGCGCGGGTATCGGCTGTCGTCTTCGCCTCACGCCTTCTTTCGTCATCCCGGCGAAAGCCGGGATCCAGGGTTGCAAGAGCGAGCCTGTCGCTCTGGACCCCGGCTTTCTCCGGGGTGACGATTGGAGAGGCGGGAAACGAAGGGGCATTCCGGCCGCCGCTTTCGAAATACGCGGTGCCGGCGGATGAGCGATCCGGCGCGGCTGCAGATTCATGCAAGCTGCGTCGCGCTATCGGGCGCGGCGGTACTCCTGCGAGGACCGCCCGGCGCCGGCAAATCCGATCTGGCGCTGAGACTCGTCGATGAGGGCGGGAAGCTGGTGGCCGACGATCTCTGCGAGATCCGTCGCGAGGGCGGCCGCCTGCTTGCCGATCTGCCGGCGGCGGTCGAGCCACGATTCCGCGGCCGGATCGAGCTGCGCGGAATCGGCTTTCTCACCTTGCCCTATGCCGGGGCCACACCAGTCACCCTTGTCGCCGATTTGTCATCTGTTGCGGGGGATGAGGATCGCCTCGGCGAGGCCGTCTATCTCGGGATCGCTCTGCCTCTGGTCGTTCTCGATCCATTCCGCGCTTCGGCCGCGGCGAGATTGCGCCTACTGGCCAAGGTGAGGGCTGAGACTATAATGCGCGCTCCATGAGCCAAGCTGCGACAACCGCACCGGCCTCCAAGGCCGCTTCGGCGGCCGACTCCTCGAACGGAATCGCAAAGGGCAAGACGCCCGTCATTCTGGTGACCGGGCTTTCCGGCGCCGGCCACAGCACGGCCCTGCGCGCTCTGGAGGATATGGGCTATGAGGCGGTGGACAATCTTCCGCTTGCCCTTCTGAACGCCCCTGACGGCTTCGACCGGCCGGTGGCGCTCGGCATCGACAGCAGGACCCGCGGTTTCAGCTCTGCCGCCTTGCTCGAGCGGATCCAGCGGCTTGGCGCAGAGGGCGGGCTCGCCGTCACGCTCGTCTTCCTCACCTGCTCCGATGAGGTGCTGCAGCGCCGCTACACCGAGACGCGCCGGCGCCATCCGCTTGCTCTCGACAGGCCGGTCGCCGACGGCATTCGCCAGGAGCGGCTGCTGCTGGAGGATCTCGCCGACGCGGCGGATCTGGTGATCGACAGCACTGATCTCGCTATCGGCGATCTGAAGCGGCTGATGCAGGGACATTTCGCCCTCGACCGCAAGCCGGGTCTGGCGATCGCCGTCATGTCCTTCTCCTATCGCCATGGCCTGCCGCGGGAGGCTGATCTGGTCTTCGACGTGCGCTTCCTCACCAACCCGCACTACCAGCCGGCGCTGCGCCCCCTCACGGGCCGCGATGCGGCCGTCGGCGCCTATATCGAGGCCGATCCCGCTTATGCGCCGTTCTTCAGGCATTTGACGGATCTGCTGCTGCCTCTGCTGCCGGGCTATGAGCGGGAGGGGAAGAGCTACTTGACATTGGCCGTGGGATGCACCGGCGGTCGGCACCGTTCGGTCTTCGTCGCCGAGCGGCTCGCGGGCTGGCTCGCCAGCCAGGGCCGGCAGGTCGATCTCAGGCATCGCGACGCAACGCATGCCGCGGATGTCCGACGGATCGATACATGAAAGAAGTGTGACGAACAGGGGATGGGCTCGAGAGTGAAACCGCTGGGGATGTTCAGATGATTGGCATGGTACTCGTCACGCATGGCCGCCTGGCTGCGGAATTCATCGCCGCCCTCGAGCATGTCGTAGGACCGCAGCAGCGCATCGCCGCCGTCTGCATCGGGGCGGATGACGATATGGAGCAGCGTCGGCGCGACATCCTCGACAGCGTCGCCAAGGTGGAGGAGGGCGATGGCGTCGTGCTCCTCACCGACATGTTCGGCGGCACGCCTTCCAACCTCGCCATCTCCGTGCTCGATCGGGCCAATGTCGAGGTCATCGCCGGTGTCAATCTTCCCATGCTCATCAAGCTCGCCAGCGTGCGCAGCACCTCGAAGCTGCCGGTGGCCGTGACCCAGGCGCAGGAGGCCGGACGCAAGTACATCAACGTCGCTTCGCAGCTGCTGGCCGACGCCGGAGGCTGATAAGGTGGATGGCCGAGCAAATCTCAGCCGCATTGCGACCATCCTCAACCAGCGCGGGCTGCATGCGCGCGCGGCGGCGAAGTTCGTCAAGCTCGCCAATCAGTACGAGGCGGAGATCCAGGTCCGGCGCGGCGAGCTGACTGCCAACGGCCGCTCGATCATGGGGCTGATGATGCTCTCCGCCGGCCTTGGCAATGACGTCGAGGTGACGGTGGGTGGCCCCCAGGCGGAGGCGGCGCTGGCCGCCATCCTCGATCTCATCGGGCGCAAGTTCGATGAAGACTGAGCGCCGGATCCGCCGAAGCGGCAAGGAGCGCAGCTTCGAGGGTGTCGGCGTCTCCTCGGGCATCGCGCTGGGCACGGCCCATCTCGTCGAGACCGGCGCGGTCCACATCCCCGAATACGAGATCTCCGCATCCCAGGTCGAGGAGGAGCAGGCTCGCTTCGCCAAGGCTGTGGCCACGGCCCAGAAGCAGATTCGCAAGCTCGGGGCCAAGGCCGCGGGGCTTCACGGCGCCGCCGCTGAGGAGATCGCAATCCTGCTGGAGGCGCATCTGCAGATGCTCTCCGGCAGCCGCGTGCTGCGCGGCGTGGAGCATCGGATTGCCCGCGACCGCATCAATGCCGAGGCCGCCGTTCAGGCGGAGATCTCCGATGTCGCCCAGGAATTCGCCGCCCTCGACGATCCCTACATCGCGGCGCGCGCCGATGACGTGCGCGAGGTCGGCGACCGCCTAATCCGCAACCTGACGAAGACGCCGTTTGCCGCCTTCTCTCACCTGCCCGAAGGCACGATCATCGTCGCCGAGGATCTGACCCCCGCCGATACGGCGCTGATGGATCCCGCCATGATCGCCGGGTTCACGACGCTCCTGGGCGGCGCCGAGAGCCATACGGCCATCATGGCGCGCTCCCTCGGCCTGCCGGCAGTGCTCGGCGTCGCCGGTCTGCTGGGCGCCATAAAGAGCGGCGATTCCCTGATCATCGACGGCGACGAGGGCCGCGTCATCGTCCGGCCCTCGGCGGAGACGCTTGCCGAATATCGCCGGCGGCTGGGCGCCCACCAGCGCGACCTCCGCTCGCTCGCACGGCTCAGCCGTCTGCCGGCCGTGACCCGCGACGGCACAGAGATCACGCTTTACGCCAATCTCGAGCTGCCGCGCGAGCTCGGCGTGGCACTGCAGGCGGGTGCACAGGGCATCGGCCTGCTGCGGACCGAATTCATGTTCATGAACCGCGACAGCCTGCCCGACGAAGAGGAGCAGTACCGCGCTCTGCGCAGCCTCCTCGAGGGGCTCGACGGCAAGCCGATGACGGCGCGCACATTGGATGTGGGGGGCGACAAGCTGGCCCAGGCGCTCGCCGGGCATCACGCCGGCGCCGCGAATCCGGCGCTCGGGCTCAGGGCCATCCGGCTCTCGCTGAAGGAGCGCTCCCTGCTCGACGCGCAGCTGGGTGCCATGCTCCGCGCCGCGGCCCATGGCCCCTTGCGCATCCTGCTGCCGATGATCTCTTCGCTCAGCGAAATCCGCCAGGTCCGTGACGCCATGCAGAACCTGGCACGGCGGCTGAAGCGGCGCGGTCATGCCGTGCCGGATCCGCTGCCGCCGCTGGGTGTGATGATCGAAGTTCCGGGAGCGGCGCTGGCCGCCGACGCGCTGGCGCAGGAGGTCGACTTCTTCGCCATCGGCAGCAATGATTTGACCATGTATACCCTCGCCATCGACCGTGGCGAGGAGCAGGTGGCCCATCTCTACAACCCGCTGCATCCGGCCGTGCTGCGCCTCATCCAGTTCGCGACCGAAGCGGCGCTGCGCGCGCGCATCCCCATCTCCATCTGCGGCGAGATCGCCGGCGACCCGCATTTCACCCCCCTGCTACTCGGGCTCGGCATCCGCGAGCTCTCCATGGCGGCTCCCTCGCTGCCCAGGGTCAAGCAGCGCATCCGTAGCCTCGACTTCCTCTCGGCGGCGCGCTGCGCCCGGCAGATCATGGAACAGTCGGATACGGGCCGCATTTCGGCCCTTCTGGACGACTTTAACGCCCTTGCCTGAGGGCCCCGGGCGTTGGTAGAACCCCCGGTCCCAAAGACCCCGCCCCCAGGATTACCTCAGAACCCCAGGAGACCCCTATGACCGCGAGCAAGGATTATCACGTCGCCGATCTGTCTCTGGCCGAATGGGGACGGCGGGAGATCGCCATTGCCGAGACCGAGATGCCGGGCCTGATGGCGCTCCGCCAGGAATATGGCGCGAAGAAGCCGCTGAAGGGTGCCCGCATCGCAGGCTCGCTCCATATGACGATCCAGACGGCGGTGCTGATCGAGACCCTGAAGCATCTGGGGGCCGATATCCGCTGGGCCTCCTGCAACATCTATTCGACCCAGGACCATGCCGCCGCCGCCATCGCCAAGGCCGGCGTCCCCGTCTTCGCCTACAAGGGCGAAAGCCTGAAGGAGTACTGGGATTTCACGCACCGCATCTTCCGGTGGGCCGATGGCGGCACGCCGAACATGATCCTGGACGACGGCGGCGATGCCACTCTGCTGATCCATCTTGGCATCAAGGCGGCGAAGGAGGCCAAGGCCATCGCCAAGCCGACCAACGAGGAGGAGGAGGTCCTCTACGCCGCCATCGCCAAGCAGCTCAAGACGGATTCCAGCTGGTATGCCAAGGTCGGCGAGGCGATCCGCGGCGTGACCGAGGAGACGACCACCGGCGTCCACCGCCTCTACGAGATGGCGAAGCAGGGGCGGCTGCTCTTTCCGGCGATCAACGTCAACGATTCCGTGACCAAGTCGAAGTTCGACAATCTCTACGGCACCCGCGAAAGCCTGGTGGACGGCATCCGCCGGGCGACGGACGTGATGATGGCGGGCAAGGTCGCGGTGGTCTGCGGCTATGGCGATGTGGGTAAAGGCAGCGCCGCCTCGCTGCGCAATGCCGGCGCCCGGGTGATGGTGACGGAGATCGATCCGATTTGCGCACTCCAGGCGGCCATGGAAGGCTATCAGGTGGTGACCATGGAGGACGCGGCTCCCACCGCCGACATCTTCGTCACCGCGACCGGCAATGTCGACGTCATCACCCTCGACCATATGCGGGCGATGAAGGACCGGGCCATCGTCTGCAACATCGGCCATTTCGACAGCGAGATCCAGATCGGGGCGCTGCGCAATTACAAATGGGAGAACGTGAAGCCCCAGGTCGACGAGATCGTCTTCCCCGACGGCAAGCGCCTGATCGTGTTGGCCGAGGGCCGGCTGGTGAATCTCGGCTGTGCCACCGGGCATCCGAGCTTCGTCATGAGCGCTTCCTTCACCAATCAGGTGCTGGGACAGATCGAGCTCTGGCAGAATCAGGGCAAGTACGAGCGCAAGGTCTATGTCCTGCCGAAGCATCTGGACGAGAAGGTCGCAGCCCTCCATCTCGCCAAGGTCGGCGCCAAGCTGACCAAACTCAGCGAGAAGCAGGCCGACTATCTGGGCATCGCTCCGGCCGGCCCGTTCAAGAGCGAGCATTACCGGTATTAGTCAGGGCTGACCGAGAGAAACCTCTCTCCCGCGCGGGAGAGAGGCCTTCAAGAGGCGACGGCGCTCGCCGCGCGCTTGCGGGTGGAAGCGCGGAGCTGGTCGAGCCCTTCGATCAGCCCGGCGCCGAGGATGAGGATGCAACCGGTCACCTCGCGCCAGCCGAAGGGCTCGTCCGTCAGGAGCGCGGCGCTGATGGCCGAGGCGAGCACCTCGAACAGCAGCAGGATGGCGACCCGGCCGGGGTCGAGACGCCCCGAACCCCAGACGATCAGCAGCATCACCGGCACGAGCCAGATGCAGGCGAGCAGGATCAGCGGCAGCCCGGCGAGGAGGGCCGCGGCCGTCGGCGGCGGGGCCGGAAGGACGATCAGGAACAGAAGCGCGAAGGGGACGGCGAAGGCCTGGTTGGCGAAAGTCTTCTCCAGCGCGCCGACATCGTGGGACTTGCGGATATAGACCGTGGCCAGGGCGAAGCAGACGCCCGAGGCCAGCGCGCACCATTCGGCGGTGTCCCGCGGCACCGGAAAGATGCCCTCGAACTTCAGCACCATGGAGGCGCCGCCGATCCCGAGCAGGATCGAGAGCAGTCGCAGCGGGCCGATGGAATCCTTGAGGAAGATCAAGCCGAAGACCGTCGACCAGACCGGCGTCAGATAGAACAGCAGCGTCACCCGGACCACGGCGCCGTAGATCAGCGCGTTATTCCAGAGGGCGAAGCCGAGGCCGGAGAAGATTCCGATGACGATCAGCTGCGGCAGGTCGCGCCTGCGGGGCCGCCCCCGCAGATAGAGGAAGGGCAGCAGCGCGAGGCTGGCCGCGCCATAGAGCGTCACATTGGCCCAATTGCCGGCAAAGCCCTGGCGCTCCAGGGCGCGGAGCGGAATCCAGAACAGACCCCAGAAGGCACCGGAGAGGGCGATGGCCAGGGAGGCGGCGGCATCGGATTCCAGGAAAGCGGGCGGGCGGGGCATGGCGGCCGGAGCATTCCCGAAGCGGCCCCTCGCGACAAGGCCGCAATCGGCAGGGCACACATGCAGGGCCGCGATTTGTCATCGACTTGCTTACTGCCTCTGCACCCAGACGTGGCAGAATGGCGCGCCCTATTCCTGCCTCACCGTCCGCCAACGGGACTCGCCATGGCCAACTCCTTTCTGAACGAGCTGCTGCAGACCTTGACCGATCGGGGTCGTGGACTCCTCGGCCGTTCGCGTGGCGCGCCGGCCTCGGTGAACCTGGTCAGCTTGGGCGAGCAGCTTCTTTCCGGCCGGGGCGAAGCCTCTGGGGTGGCGCTGGCGACCCTCCTCCTGGAAGGCTATGCCGCGGCATCGCCCAAGTCCCGGCTCTCCTTCCTGACTGCGCTAGCGGAGCAATTCGGCGCCGATCCGGCAAAGGTCGAGGCCGCGATCGCCGCCTATCGCGAGGCGCCGAGCCAGGCAAGCCTGCACGCGCTTCATATCGCGGCCGAGCCGCCGCGCCAGGAGCTCATGCGCCGGCTCAATCTCGCTCCCGGCGGGACCGCGGCTCTGGTCCGCATCCGGGAGGATCTGCTCGGCCATGTTGGATCGGCGCCCGCCCTCCAGGCAGTGGACGAGGATTTCGTTCATTTGTTCACATCCTGGTTCAATCGCGGATTCCTGGTGCTGCGGCCCATCGACTGGACGACACCGGCCAATATCCTGGAGCGCATCATCCGCTATGAAGCGGTGCACCGGATCCGCGGCTGGGAGGATTTGCGCCGGCGGCTGGAACCCGCTGACCGGCGCTGCCTCGCCTTCTTCCATCCCCGGCTCGTCGATGAGCCGCTGATCTTCGTCGAGGTGGCGCTGACCCGGGAGATCCCGGAAGCGATCGCGCCGCTCCTAGCCGCGGAGAGCGCGCCGATTCCTGCCGAGGAAGCAACAACCGCCGTATTCTATTCCATCTCGAACACCCAGCGCGGCCTGGCCGGCGTCTCCTTCGGCAGCTTCCTGATCAAGCAGGTGGTGGAGGACCTGCAGCGCAGCCTTCCCAACCTCCGCAGCTTCGTCACCCTTTCGCCCGTTCCAGGATTCGCCGCCTGGCTGCAGCGGGAGCGAAAGGCGGATGGCGGGTCCGAGTTCCTCGACGAGGGTACACGGGCAACTCTCGCCGGCCTCGACGACCCCGCCTGGACGGAGGATGCGGAGAAGGCCGAGGCGCTGCGCCGGCCGCTGCTGTCTGCCGCCGCCTACTATTTCCTGAAGGCCAAGACCACCACCGGCCTCCCGGTCGATTCCGTGGCGCGCTTCCATCTGCGCAACGGCGCCCGGCTGGAGCGCATCAACTTCATGGCCGATCTCTCGCGCCGCGGGTTGGACCAGGCGCATGGGTTGATGGCCAATTACCTCTACGATCTCGACCAGATCGAAAGGAATCATGAGGCCTTCGCCGCCGAGGGGCGCTTCATCTCCTCCGCCGGCGTGCGCAAGCTGATGCTGGCTCCTGCCGCGCCCCGCCGGCGCGGCTCCACAACTTGACGGGAGACGATTCTCCCCTGCCATGCCCGCCCATCTTTTTCATGGCCTTCTCGGCACACCTCCCGATCCTGCCAAGATCTTCCTCGAAACGCCCGATGGCCGCACCCTCACCTATGGTGAGTTGCTGGCCGGGACGGCCCGTTTCGCCCATCTTCTGGTGAAGCGGGGGCTCAAGCCCGGCGACCGGCTGGCGGTCCAGGTCGAGAAGAGCCCCGAGGCGATCATCCTCTACCTCGCCGCCGCGCGCGCCGGCATGGTGTTCCTGCCTCTCAACACCGCCTATACCACCGCGGAGCTCGACTATTTCATCGAGGACGCGGCTCCGGCGCTGGTCGTCGTCGATCCCGCCCGGCGAGATGCCGTCGAGGCCATCGCGCACCGAAATGGCGCCGCGCTCGACACCCTCGATGCCCGGGGCGGCGGCAGCATCATCGAGGGCGCGCGGGAAATGCCGGCGGAATTCACCGATGCGGAGCGCGGCCCGGATGATCTCGCGGCACTCCTCTACACCTCGGGCACAACCGGACGCTCCAAGGGCGCGATGCTCACTCAGGACAATCTTCTGTCCAACGCCCTCGTGCTGACAGAATATTGGCACTTCACCCCCGTCGACGTCCTTCTCCACGCCCTGCCGATCTTCCACACGCATGGCCTGTTCGTGGCGACGAATGTGGTTCTGGCGGAGGGGGCCTCCATGCTGTTCCTGCCCAAGTTCGACGCCGATGAGGTCATGCGCTTGCTGCCGAGGGCGACCTCGCTCATGGGGGTGCCGACCTTCTATGTGCGGCTGCTGCAGCACCCGGCGCTCGGCCGAGAGACCACAGCGCATATCCGGCTCTTCGTCTCCGGCTCGGCACCGCTCCTGGCCGAGACCCACCGCGCCTGGTCAGCACGCACGGGGCATGCAATCCTCGAGCGCTACGGCATGACCGAGACCAACATGAACACCTCCAACCCCTATGACGGGGAGCGCATTCCGGGCACCGTGGGCTTCCCCCTGCCCGGGACGGCGCTGCGGATCAGCGAGCCGGAGGGCGGGCGCGAGTTGGCCCCCGGCGAGACAGGGACGATCGAGGTCAAGGGACCGAACGTCTTCAAGGGCTATTGGCGCAATCCCGAGAAGACCAAGGCCGAGTTCCGCCCCGACGGCTTCTTCATCACCGGCGATCTCGGCAAGATCGATGAGCGCGGCTATGTCCATATCCTGGGTCGCGGCAAGGATCTCATCATCAGCGGCGGCTACAACGTCTATCCCAAGGAGGTGGAAAGCGAGATCGACCGGCTTCCCGGCGTGGTGGAGAGTGCGGTCATCGGCGTAGCGCATCCCGATCTGGGCGAGGGCGTGACCGCCGTGGTCGTGCGGACCGGTGAGGAGACGATCGACGAGGCCACGATCCAGCGGCGGCTCAAGGAGCGGCTTGCCGGCTACAAGCAGCCCAAGAGGGTCATCTTCGTCGCCGACCTGCCGCGCAACACCATGGGCAAGGTACAGAAGAACTTGCTGCGCGAGAGCTGCAAGGATCTCTACCAGAAGTAGGCGCGGAACCAACCGCGGCAGGAGGCGTTCTTCGGGGAAGCAACCTCCCGGTCTGCCGCATCGGCGGGGTGCCCACGGAGGAATCCCCATGAAGCCTTTCATTTCCGACATCTCGAAGATCCGCGACCGGGCCCGCGCCCAGATCGGCGACGGCGCCGTCACGGCCGGCTACAAGGCCGATCGCGAGCAGGTGATCAAGGTTCTGAACGAGGTCCTGGCGACCGAGATCGTCTGCATGCTGCGCTACAAACGCCACTATTTTACGGTCGACGGCATCTTTTCCGATTCCATCAGGGCCGAATTCCTCGAGCACGCCAATGAGGAGCAGCAGCACGCCGATATGGTCGCGGCCCGCATCGTGCAGCTCAATGGCGAGCCGGATTTCGAGCCGAAGAACCTCGCGACCCGCAGCCACGCGCAATATGCCGAGGGCGACGATGCGGTCTCCATGATCCGCGAGGATCTGGTGGCGGAGCGGATCGCGATCGAGACCTATACGGAGATCGCGCGCTGGCTGGGCGAGGACGACCCGACGTCACGGCGCCTGATCGAGCAGATTCTGGAGAAGGAGGAGGAGCATGCCGAAGACCTCGTCACTCTCCTCGCCAGGCTCCCGGAAGAGCAGAAGAAGCCGGGCGTCCAGCGGCAGCCGAAATCGGCCTGACGCTGCAGCCGGTCGCCGGCAGAACCCCGGGAGGTGCGGGCGCGGCGAATCGTCGCCTTACACAGAGTTAAGCTTACCGAATTGCAACTCCTGATCGTCTCCCGGCGTTGAACCAGCACTTGGCGCCACTTCATGCCGGCGTACCGAGGATGCGCCGCTCTTGGGGCATTTTTGGTGCCGGGGAACAGGGAGTTCATGAAAATCGCTCAGGTCTCGCCTCTCATGGAGGCGGTTCCTCCGAAGCTCTATGGCGGTACCGAGCGCATCGTCGCCTATCTCTGCGACGAGCTCGTCGGTCTGGGTCATGATGTGACCCTGTTCGCCAGCGGCGACAGCAGCACACGGGCGAAGCTCCAGGCCGTATGGCCACGGGCGCTGCGCCTCGATGAAAACATCCGCGACTACCTGGCGCCGCATATGCTGATGCTGGAGCAGTTGGCGCGCCGGAGCGACGAATTCGACGTGGTCCATCTCCATGTCGACTATCTGGGCTACGGGCTGCTTCGGCGGCTGGACCTGCCCTATGTCACGACGCTGCATGGCCGGCTCGATCTGCCCGAGCTGCAGCCGATTTACGATCTGTTTACCGACACGCCGGTCATATCGATCTCGGATTCGCAACGCGAGCCCCTGCCGCAGGCGAACTACATCGCCACGGTCCATCACGGCCTGCCCGAGCGCCTGCTTCTGCCGGCCTTCGGCGCCGGTGGCTATCTCGCCTTCCTCGGGCGTATCTCGCCGGAGAAGGCCCCGGATGCGGCAATCCGGATCGCCGCGGCGGCGGGAATGAAGCTGAAGATCGCCGCCAAGGTCGACAAGGTCGACCAAGCCTATTTCGAGCAGCATATCGAGCCTCTGCTGAGCCAGCCCCATGTCGAGTTCCTGGGGGAGATCGGCGAGGACCAGAAGGCCGAGTTCCTTGGCAATGCCGCGGGGATGCTCTTCCCCATCGCCTGGCGCGAGCCTTTCGGGCTGGTGATGATCGAGGCCATGGCCTGCGGCACCCCGGTGATTGCCTATCCCAGCGGCTCGGTGCCGGAAGTGATCGAGGATGGCGTCACCGGCTTCATCGTCGGGAGCGAGGACGAGGCGGCCGCGGCGGCGCGACGGCTGGCCAGCCTGGACAGGGCGCGAATCCGCCGGGCTTTCGAGGAGCGGTTCACCGCCCGGCGCATGGCCGAAGACTATCTCAAGCTCTATCGCGGGTTGATCGCCAGGCATCGGCCGCTTCAAGAGGCCGTCTGAGGTGACGCCGCTGCGCGGCCGCCGTCCGGTGCAAGGGGTACCCCGGGTCTCCCCCTTCTATATCCCGGCGACCGCGCCGGGCTCAGTGCAGGGGCGCCGGGTGCTGAAGGAGGCGGGCACCTTCGCCCTGCTCGACCAATACGGCAGCGCCCAGGCCACGGGACCGGGACCGGAGGGCCTGTTCTTCGAGGATACCCGCTACCTCTCCCAGCTCCATTTCACGATCGACGATCAGCGCCCGCTGCTGCTGTCCTCGCGCATGACTCAGGACAACGCCATGCTGGCGGTGGACCTCGCCAACCCCGATTTGCGAGAGGACGGCAAGCTGCGCCTGCCCGGCGCCATGGTGCATCTGCAGCTCGGTATCCTGCTGGGGGAGGGGGCGATGTTCCTGTCGCTCGATCTGCGGAACTATGGCGGGGGGCCGGCCAGCTTTCGCCTCGAGTTCCACCTCGAGGCCGATTTCGTCGACATCTTCGAGCTGCGCGGCACGACCCGGCATCACCGCGGGATCCAACTTCCGGTCGAATGGCGGCCGGAGGGTCCGCGCTTCGCCTATCGCGGCCTCGACGATGTCCTGCGCCGGACGAGCTTCGCCTTCGATCCGCCTCCCGATCCCGCCGCGGCCGAGCGGGCGAGCTGGCTCATCGATCTGTCTCCAGGCGCCGCCCGCCAGCTCACCCTCGATGTCCATTGCCAGCGCCAGGGCAAGAACGGGAACGGGAAGGCGGTATCGACGCGCGGCGGCAGTCTCGCCGCCATCCGGCGCCGGATTCTCGAACGCCGTCTGCCTTCCGCCGCCGTCAGCACCAGCAGTGAGAGCTTCAATCTCTGGCTCGAGCGCGCGCGGGCGGATCTCGACATGCTGACGACCGAAACGCCGGAAGGGCCCTATGCCTATGCCGGCATCCCCTGGTTCAGCACCGCTTTCGGCCGCGACGGACTGATCGTCGCCATGGAATGCCTGTGGCTCGATCCGGCGCTCGCGGCCGGAACGCTGCGTTTCCTCGCCGCCCGGCAGGCAGTCGACCTCGACCCGGCGGCCGATGCCGAACCGGGCAAGATCCTGCATGAGACGCGTGCCGGCGAGATGTCCGTCCTGCGTGAAGTGCCTTTCGCGCGCTATTACGGCAGCGTCGATTCCACCCCGCTCTTCGTCATGTTGGCGGCCCGCTACTACGAGCGCACCGGCGATATCGAGCTGATCCGCCGGCTCTGGCCCCACATCCAGGCGGCTCTCGGCTGGA
>DATBBO010000544.1:0-6994 GCA_036270995.1 Dongiaceae bacterium
AGGACCAGATGCGGGGTCGGGGCGGGAGCGGTGGAGGGACCGGCCGGCTTTGGCAGGCGGGCCTGCTGCTGTCCCTTCTCCTCCTCGCCGCCTGCGCCAAGACCACCGGCGTGGCGCCCGTCACCGCAGCCTATCCCGGCAGCTCGGGGGCGCCGGACGGCATCCATCCCTATCAGGGCGATCTCATCCAATGCGTGCCCTATGCCCGGCAGGTTTCCGGCATCGACATCATGGGCGATGCCTGGACCTGGTGGGGTGCGGCAGAAGGGAAGTATGACCGTGGGAACCAGCCGCGCTTCATGGCCGTGCTGGTGCTGAGCCGAACCCAGCGCCTGAAGCTCGGCCATGTTGCGGTGGTGGTGGATGTGGTGGGACCACGCCAGATCCGTGTGACCCATGCCAATTTCGGCAGCGATCCCGTCAGCCGGCGGATCATCTACGATTCCATGCCGGTGGCCGATGTCTCGCCCGACAATGACTGGACCCTGGTGCGCTTCTGGAACTATCAGGCCCAGGCCTGGGGCATCCTCTACCCGGCCTATGGTTTCGTCTATCCGCAGAAGTCGGTTCAGACCTACACGACAGCTTCGACGCCGAGTTCCTGAGGTGGACGGACTTCGCCTCGGTCGTCATGCGGCGAAAGCGGAAAATGACGCAGCAGCTCAGACCGGGCGCGCCCCATAGGCCTTGAGGAAGGTCTCCACTGCGGCTTCGACCTGCCGCTCGCATTCGGCGGAAGAGGGCCGGGTGCCGGAGTCGAACAGGCAGCGCAGATGGAGGTCGGATTTGATCAGGCTGAGAAGCTGGCGCGCCGCCAGCCCCGAATCCTCGATCACGAGCTTGCCCTCCGCCGCCGCCTCGGCGAGGAAGGAAGCGAGGCAATCCTGCATGACCAGCGGTCCGGCCCTGTAGAAGACCCGGCCCAGCTCCGGGAAGCGGTCGGTTTCTGCCACCATCATCCGGAAGATTCTCACCCGCTCGGGGTCGACCAGCACTTCCAGGAACTCGGTTCCGATGCGCATCAAGGCCTGGCGCAGCGGCAGCCGGGCCTCCATGACGCTGTGGATCTCGCCGGTGAGCCGGCCGGCGACCTGGGCGACGATGGCGGCGAAGAGATCGCTCTTGCTCCGGAAATGGGCATAGACCGTGGCCTTCGAGACACCGGCGGTCCGCGCCACGGCATCCATGGAGGCGGCCTCGAAGCCCTTGGCGATGAAGACCTTTCGAGCTGCCCGGAGGATCTCCAGGGCTTTCTGGCTCGAGACCGGCTCGAGGGAAGCGGCCGTATCCGGCATTTTCTCTCCGATTAGACTGGACGGTTCAGTTTTCTTGTTGACTCACCATACGCCGGGAGTCGATCCTGGGCAAGAGATGAACTGAACCGTTCAGTTCAAGGGTTGTTGATCTCATCGGGGGCAGAGTGGCCTCTCTCGCCGGATCGGACCCAAATGCCGAATGATGCGCTGACCAAGCCGACAGCCGAAGCGGCGCCTGTATCGCCGGCCGGCGAGACGCGCGCTCTCAAGGGCGAGAAGCAGGTCCGGCTGACGGCGCCGGAGCCGCAGGCGCGGCCCAAGCCGAAGAAATCCGGCGGCGTTCGCCGGCTGGTCGCGATCGCGGTGATCGGTGCGGCCGTCATCGGCGGTGCCGCTTATTGGTGGCTCAATCGCGGCCTGGTTTCCACCGACGATGCCTTCATCGACGGCAATACCGTCAGCCTCAGCCCCCAAGTCGGGGGCAAGGTGCTGCGCCTCCTGATCGACGACAACCAGCGGGTCAAGGCCGGCGATCTCCTGCTGGAGATCGACCCCCGGGACTACGAGGCGGCGCGCGAGAGCGCCAAGGCCAATCTCGACCGGGCGCTGGCCGCCGAGGTCGAGGCCAGCTCGAATCTCGATCTGACCCGCGCCACCACGACGACAAACATCGCCTCGGCGGAGGCGGGGCTGGCGCAGGCCAGGGCGGCGCTCGCCCAGGCCGCGGCCCAGCTGCAATCCTCCACGGCAGAAGCCGAACGGGCGGCGACCGATGTCAAACGCTACCGCGAGCTCATCAAGCAGAACTTCGCCACGCATCAGACCCTGGACCAGGCCGAGGCCACGGCACGGCAGAGCGCGGCGCAGCAGCTTTCCGACACCCAGGGCCTGTCCGTCGCCCAGGCGAAGATCGGCGAGGCCCAGGCGGCCCTCGACCAGGCTCACACGGCGGCGCAGCAGATTGCCGTCAAGGAGGCCGAGCTGCAATCGGCCAAGGCCGATGTGGAGTCGGCCCGCGCGGCGCTGCACACCGCCGAGATCAATCTCTCCTATACGAAGATCGTGGCGCCCCAGACGGGCTATATCACCCGGCGCCAGGTCAATGCGGGCGATGTGATCGACAAGAATCAGATCCTGGCCACCCTCGTCTTCGGCGCGCCCTGGGTGA
Source organism: Dongiaceae bacterium (assembly GCA_036270995.1). Taxonomy (GTDB): domain Bacteria; phylum Pseudomonadota; class Alphaproteobacteria; order Dongiales; family Dongiaceae; genus DASXQK01. Next base: position 2,425 of record DATBBO010000544.1, read on the forward strand.
CCGCGAACTTCAAGGAAACGCAGCTCACGGACATGCGCCCTGGACAGCCGGTGACGATCCATGTCGACGCCTATCCGGGGATCGACTTCAAGGGCCATGTCGACAGCATCATGCATGGCAGCGGTTCGCATTTCAGCCTGCTGCCGCCCGAGAACGCGACCGGCAATTACGTGAAGGTGGTCCAGCGCGTTCCGGTGAAGATCGTCTTCGACGAAGCGCCCGACACGCTGCAGCCCGGCGGCCATGTGCTCGGCCTCGGCATGTCGGTGGTGCCGGTGGTGGACACGCGCCCCGATGCCAGGGGCGCCGAGACTCCCAAGTAGCCGGGAGCCCTGCATGACTGCCGCGAGCGACGGCACCCACAAGCCCGCGCCCTATCAGCCCTCCCGGGTGACGCTACCCTCCGCCGGAGGGCATCCCCAGGCCACCCGCTGGGCCATCGCCCCCATCGTGGCGCTCGCCGCCTTCATGGAGGTGCTGGACATCTCCATTGCCAATGTCTCGCTCCAGCATATCGCCGGCAGCCTGGGGGCGAGCCAGGATGAGGCGACCTGGGTACTTACCTCCTATCTCGTCACCAACGCCATCGTGCTGCCCATCACCGGATGGCTCTCCGCGGTCTTCGGGCGCAAGCGCTTCTATCTCGCCTGCATCCTGGGCTTCGGCGCGGCCTCCTTCTTCTGCGGCCTGGCGCCCAGCCTGTCACTGCTCATTCTCTTCCGCGCCGTGCAGGGCCTGCTCGGCGGCGGGCTGCAGCCGGCCGCCCAGGCCATCCTCGCCGACAGCTTCAGCCCCGCCGAGCGCGGCATGGCCTTCGCCTTCTATGGCATCGCCGTGGTCTTCGCGCCTGCCATCGGCCCTACCTTGGGCGGCTGGATCACTGACAATTACAGCTGGCACTGGATCTTCCTGATCAACGTGCCGATCAGCATCATCCTCTATTTCATCATCGATGCCGTGATCGAGGATCCGCCTCATCTGGTCGAGGAGCGCGAGCGGCTGAAGCGCCAGGGCGTCAAGATTGACTATTGGGGCTTCGCCTTCCTCATCGTCGGGCTGGGCTCGCTGCAATATGTCCTCGACCGCGGGCAGGAGAAGGACTGGTTCGGCGACAGCGGCATCACCTTCTTCGCCATCGCCTCGGCGGCCGGCATCCTCTGCTTCATCTTCTGGGAGCTCCGGCAGGAAAATCCTTTGACCGATCTCAAGTTGCTGAAGAACCCGAACTTCGCCGTGGCCAATGTGATGATGTTCCTCGTCGGCTTCATCCTCCTCGGCTCGACCGCGCTCCTGCCGCAATTCGCCCAGTCCCTGCTCGGCTATACCGCCACCACCGCGGGGATGGTGCTCTCCCCCGGCGGCTTCTCCATCATCCTGCTGATGCCGCTGGTGGGCCGCCTCATCTCGCGGGTCGATCCGCGCTACATGATCGTCTTCGGGCTCGTGATCTCGGCGGCCGCGCTCTACCACATGACAACCTTCGATACCGAGGTCGACTACTGGACCCTGGTCGTCGCCCGCATCTTCCAGGCCTCGGGCCTCGCCTTCCTCTTCATTCCCATCTCGACCGTCGCCTATGTCGGCATCCCGCGGGAGAAGAACAACAACGCCTCGGCCATCATCAACCTCGCGCGCAACCTGGGCGGCAGCATCGGCATCGCGCTGCTCACCACGATCCTGGCGCGGCGCGAGCAGTATCACCGCAACATCCTGGTCGACCACATTGCCGCCGGCGACTGGCGATATCAAACGACAGCCGCCCAGATGGCGCAGCACATGGCCGCAAATCTGGGCGGCTCGGCGCAGCAGGCCATGCATGTCGCCCAGGCGCAGATCCAGATGATGGTCGACCGCCAGGCCCAGATGCTGTCCTACATCGACGATTTCATGCTACTCGCGATCCTCTTCGCCGGCGTGATTCCCTTCGTCTTCATGATGCGCAAGCCCCCCTCGGCGCACGGCTCGGCTCCGGGTGGGCACTGACGCAACAAATTTGCCCCGATACGCCCGTCCCCTGCGACATACATAACCTAACATCGTCGTTGAACCAGGGAGACGATGTGATGGCTCCTCGGATGTCGCCACTCCAGCCAAGCGGAATCCATGTCCTGACCGCGGCTCTCGCCTTCGCCGCCGCGATGCTGCAGCCGCCGCCCGCATTCGCGACGGTGGCGGAGGCAGCGAGGCTGGGGCCGGACCAATCGGAGCAGGTCTCCCTCACTCCCCCCTTTCGGTGGCTGAGGGTCTGCAACGACAGCACGAGCGCGGGAACGGTGACGGTCACCATCGGCACTCAGGCGAGCCGCCTCCTGCTGCCGGGCTGGTGCGCCGAAAACAGGGGCGGAGATGTCGGCATCAAGAACAGCCATGCCGGCCCCGCGCTGGTGACAATTCGCTCCATCTTCCCGAACACATTTCAGAACTAGCCGCCACCCGAAACGACTTCGCCCGGCCATGACGATAGAGAGGTTTGCGCGGGCTTGCGCTTTCGCGGCATCGACGGCGCGCGGCTGTGATAAGTCTTCGCACCGCATGTCAGCCCTCGCGCCGGAGATTCCCCGCTCCCTCTTCCGTCATAAGCCCTTCGCCTTCTACTGGTCGGCGCGGGTGCTCTCGGCCATCTCCTTCCAGCTCCAGGGCGTGGCGGTGGGGTGGCAGATCTATGCGCTGACCCATAGCGCGCTGGCGCTGGGGCTGGTCGGGCTGGTGCAGTTCCTGCCCATGCTGGCGCTCACTCTCGTGGTCGGCCATGTCGCGGACCGCTATGACCGCCGACGGATCATCGCCGCCTGCCAGCTCACCGGCGGGCTCGCCACGGGCTTCCTGATGCTGGGCAGCATCGCCGGCTGGCTAACGCCGGGCCTCATCTTCGCGGCCGTCGCCGTGATCGGCGCGATGCGCGCCTTCGAGATGCCTTCGGGGCAGGCCCTGCTGCCGGGTCTCGTTCCCATCTCCGTCTTTCCCCGCGCCGCCGCCCTTTCCGCCTCGGCGCTCCAGACAGCCTTCATCATCGGCCCGGCGGCGGGTGGATTCCTCTATGCCCTCGGACCCGCCGTGCCCTACGGGTTCGCCGCTCTCTCCTGGCTCGCCGCCTGCCTGTCCTCGAGCCTGATCCGGATGGAGCGACCAGCTGCGCCACGGGCGCCCGTGACGCTTGCCTCGGTCTTCTCGGGCTTCGCCTTCATCCGCCGCAACCCGGCGATCCTGGGCAGCATCTCCCTCGACCTCTTCGCGGTGCTGCTGGGTGGCGCCACGGCCCTGCTGCCGATCTTCGCTCGCGATATCCTGCATACGGGGCCCTGGGGACTCGGCCTGTTGCGCGCCGGCCCCGCCCTCGGCGCGCTCGGCATGTCGATCCTGCTCGCCCATCGGCCACTGCGCCAGCGGGTCGGCCGGACCATGTTCCGCGCGGTCATCGTCTTCGGCCTGGCGACGATCCTCTTCGCTCTCTCGCGCTGGCTCTGGCTCTCGGTCGCGGCCATGGTCGTGTTGGGAGCGGCCGACGTCATCAGCGTGGTCATCCGCAGCTCCCTCGTCCAGATCGCCACGCCCGACGAGATGCGCGGGCGCGTCAGCGCCGTGAACGGGCTCTTCATCGGCACCTCCAACCAGCTCGGCGAGTTCGAATCCGGTGTCACCGCCGCCCTCTTCGGTGCCGTGCCGGCGGTGATCCTGGGCGGCATCGGCACGATCCTGGTGGCGCTCTTCTGGATGCGCCTCTTCCCGGCGCTGAGGGAGGCCGACACGCTGGAGGGATTCAAGCCGGCAAGCGAGAAGAGGTGAACTAAGCCGCTTCGCGCGAGCCGCGGTCGATGAGCGCGACGATATCGGCCATGATGGCGTTCAGATCGTAGTCCTTGGGCGTATAGACCCGGGCGACGCCGGCCTCGATCAGCCGCGCCGCATCCTCCGGCGGGATGATGCCGCCGACCACGAGAGGAACGGCGCCGAGCCCGGTTGCCTTCAGCCGCGCCAGCACCTCGCCCACCAGCGCCACATGGCTGCCGGAGAGGATGGAGAGGCCGACCACATGCACGCCTTCCTCCAGCGCCGCATTGGCGATCTGGGCCGGGGTCAGGCGGATGCCCTCATAGACCACCTCGAATCCGGCATCGCGCGCCCTGACCGCGATCTGTTCGGCGCCGTTGGAATGGCCATCGAGCCCGGGCTTGCCCACCAGCATCTTGAGCCGCCGGCCGAGGCGGGCGGAGACGCGCTCCACCGCCTCGCGCACGGGCCCGAGGCTCGTGGCGCCCAGTGTTGCCGCGGCACGGCCGACCCCGGTGGGCGCGCGATACTCGCCATGGATCTCGCGCAGCGCCGCTCCCCATTCACCGGTGGTGACGCCGGCGTGGGCGCAGGCGATGGAAGGCTCCATGATGTTGCGCCCCTCCCGCGCCGCGGCTTTCAATGCGTCCAGCGCCGCTGCCGCGGCCGCAGAATCGCGCGCACCGCGCCAGGCCTGGAGCGCTGCGACCTGTGCCCGCTCCGCCTCGGGATCGAGGGTGAGGAAGCCGCCATCGCCGCCCGCCAGCAGCGGCGAGGGTGCGCTCTCGGTGAAGCAATTGAC
>DATBBO010000545.1:0-1782 GCA_036270995.1 Dongiaceae bacterium
ATCCAGCGCACGGTGATGAGGGTCCTGAGCCGGACCCGCCCGCCGCGGGCAAGCGCCGGGACGGGAGGTGAATCGACGGTCATGGCCCCCATAGGAGGGCGAGACGCGCTTTCAGGCAAGCGCGCGAAAAGGGCTGGCGCCAGGCGCCGGGAGCGGTTCTCCTGGGATGAGCCATGATCCCGGAAGGAGCGTCCTCATGCCGGAGCGGCCCGCGCCCAGACCCTATCTCTCCGCCGGCGAGATCGCCCAGATGCCGGAGGTCCATGTCCGCCATCCCCTCAACCCTGCTTCGGAGGTCTATCTGCGCTCGCTCGCCCGCATCGCCGGCCTCCAGCGCGTCGCGCTCACCATCGCGCGCGTCCCGCCGGGACGGGAATCCTTCATCTACCATTCCCATGAGCGCGACGAGGAGTTCGTCTTCATCCTCTCGGGCCGCGGCCGGGCGGAGATCGACGGCAAGTTCATCGAGGTCGGGCCAGGCGATTTCATGGGCTTCACCGCTCCCTCCGTCGCCCATCACCTGACCAATCCATATGAGACGGACCTTGTGTATCTCATGGGCGGCGAGCACAGCGGCTTCGACATCGGCAACTTCCCGCGGGTCGGCAAGCGCGTGATCTTCGAGGGCGAGCGAATCCAGATGCTGGACGAAAAGGCGCTTACCCCCATGAGCTTCGAGCAATGGCTCCCGGAGGGCCTGCCGGAAGCCTATCGCGCAACCGCGCCGAAGAAGGAGGAGTGACGCGCCGCGGTCGAGGACGGCCCGACTTATGTGTTCAATCGCAAGGTGACGCCCGCTCTCCAACAGTAGGCAGGAATCGCGAGCGCCCTGTCAGTGCCACGGGGCCATAGGGGATGTTCTTCCGGCGGGACGATCCTGTACTCTCCGCCGATCAGGGGAGATCGCCATGACCGGATCACAGCAAGCTGACGCCGTCGTTCGGCAGGCCCGCGGCGCCCGAGCGGCCAAGAGGCTTCTCGCCGCGCTCGCTCTCGTCGCGGCGGCCGGCACGATCCTTCCAGCGGGGCTCGACGCGCAGCAATCGGGCGCCGCCCAGAGCGCCGTCGCGCGGCCGCTGCTGCCGCCCGATCTCGACAGCTACATCGCGAAGGGCATGAAGCTCTACGACCTGCCGGGTCTCGCCATCGGGGTCGTCTTCGACGGCCAGCTCGTCTATGCCAAGGGCTTCGGCCTGCGCAGCAAGACGAGCGGCGGCACGGTCGACACCCATACGCTGTTCCAGATCGGCTCGACCACCAAGGCCTTCCTCGCCACGACGCTTGCCATCATGGTGGATCGCGGCAAGCTCAATTGGAACGACAGGGTCGTCGATCTCGATCCGGAGTTTCAGCTGCAGGACCCCTGGGTCACGCGGGAGTTCAGGGTCTTCGACCTCCTCGCCCAGCGCTCCGGCCTGCCGTCCTATGCCAATGACACGGTCGGGATGCTCGGCGCCGACGAGACGGCGATGATCCGGTCGCTGCGCTATGTCACGCCCGTCACGAGCTTCCGCGCCGGTTTCACCTATACCAACATCACCCATCTCGAGGCGGACCGGATCGTGGCGAAAGCGGACGGCCTGCCGGACTGGGATACGGTTCTCCGCAAGGAGCTCTTCGATCCTCTCGGCATGAAGGACAGCTCCAATACCGCCGCGGCCATCGAGGCGGCGCCGAACCACGCCCAGGGCCATTTCTGGACACCCTCGGGCACCAGCCCGATCCCCTCCACCCAGCTGTTCCCCTACAACTTCGGTGGCGCCGGCGACATCAATTCCAATG
>DATBBO010000546.1:0-10967 GCA_036270995.1 Dongiaceae bacterium
CTCCCATGTGAGTGCATTTTGCGCAATATTCTTGCTTAATTTGCACCATTCCTAAACCTTTCGGCTAGGACTTGGTTTGGTTCCCTCGACCCTCCACACGGTATCTAGTCCAGCCCCGCCGTTCAACCCCTCGCTCAATTGCTTTCCTGTCTTGAAGAAGGGGAATCACCCCAGTTCACAAAGCCAAAGCAGGGCAACGCTCATGAGCCACGCTACCCGGAGGAAACAAGGACGAGCCACCATTACGAGCCTCCGTCGGTATCGGCAGATGCCCGTTGCATCTGCTTGCGATGCGCGGCCCGTCTTTGAGCCGGCATCAGAGCCTTGAGTCGGCGGCCGATGAAGGACGCCGCCTTCTCCACTGCCGCGACGGCATGTTTCCGGTTCTCCAGCACTGGCTTCTCCAGCAGGTGCCAAGACAGCGCCGCGCATACGAAGGCCACGGTCAGCGAGGCGGCGATATTTGCCCACCAGATCCGGAAACCGGGGAAGAGGAAGGCATAGGCCTGCTGGATCGCGTAGCCGTAGATGTAGAGACCGTAGGAGTAATCGCCGATTCGGCTGACCAGCGTCCGCGGCGTGTTGGTAAGGCCGAGATAGACCGTCAGATAGGCGGTCGGTATGGAGGCGATATAGGAGGCATATCTGTTGCTGAGGCAGAGGAAGGTGAGCGCGGCGCTCAGCAGGAAGAGGCCCCGGCTCAGTGGCAGATCGTCCTTGAACAGGAAGATCGTCACGCCGGCAAGGAAGCTCTCGATCATGACCTTGGCGGGCACATTGTCGATCCCGAAGGGATCCTGCCCCTTCGCCAAGTCGATCACGGGAAAGGCCGCAATGCAGAGTGCAAGGAGCGCCAACATGCGCCACTTCTTCCGCGAGAAACCGATCAGAGAGATGCCCGTGATGGCGAGATAGCATTTCAGCTCGACGGGAATGGTCCAGAGCTGGCGGTTCACCATGTTCGGATCGGGATTGTCGAGGAAGAGGCCCGGGAGCTGGAAATGGATGTCGCCGACGATGTTCAGCCAATAGGCCCGGAAGAGCGGGCTGGCGAAATAGTCCCGCAGGGTGAAGACGGTGAGAAGCGGGCCGAGGATAAGGGCCGAGATCGTGACCTCGAAGAAAAGCGCCGGAACCAGGCGCACGACCCGGAGAGTCAGAAACTCCTGGATCGTCTTCGAGCGAACGAGGCTCGCGGAGACCAGGAAACCGCTGAGGGCAAAGAAGGCCGGCAGGATGACGGCGATGAACGGGCGCCACCAGCCGTTCCAGACCGCCCGGGTGTAGGCCTCGCCGTAGCTGGTCAGCACGCTGTGGAAGGCGATCACGGAAATCGACAGGCCGGCGCGCAGATAGTCGAAACCGGTGGTCCGCCCTCTCGTGGCGGTCAACCTCTGGCCGATCGTCTCACCCCCGAACATGGCAGCCCCCATCGCTGCCCTCCTGGCTCCTTTCCAACGTCCTGCAACACCAAAAGTTGCTACCGCTTTAGTCGTGTAGTTCTTTTGGCGTAAGTGGCTATACGACCGTCCGTGAGGCATTGGGCGTGCGGATCCGTCCAGCTTGGTAGGATCTGCTGCTAGGACCTCCGCTGCACTGGCGGTCCCGGCTCCTTGCGTATGGGGGCGCGCTCGCGGCGTTCCTTGAGCTCATGGCAGCCGAGTAGGAGGGGCGTGCCCATGCGGACTCCCTCCACCGCTTCGACCGGTAGAACGATCATGGCGGCGCTCTACGTCAGGCGGCCAGAGACAGCTATTTCTTCAGCCTGAACCCGTACTCGTTCGTGGCCCGTAAGGCGGACTTAGGATCGTGGGGATCGGTCGAAGCTCCTTCAGGTTCTGAGCATGCGCCGGCTACAATTGGGAAGGGCAGTGAACCGATGAGAGAGCGCAACCGAGCTAGCAGGGGAGATCAAAGTGGCGGCGCAGTCTATCGATCTCCTCTGACGACAGGAGACCAGGAATCAAGTTCGAATGCGAATTTTGCCGGGCATCGTAGTTCGCCGCCGCCCAGCAGCTGGGACAGATCAGCCGGTCCGAACGGTCGGGATCCCGAACGAGGTTCAACTTGCACTTCGGGCAGGAGTGCTCCGTTAGATAGGGAAAAATCCCCATACAGAAATCATAGCACCCAGAGATCTCCTCCCAACATCACCCCAATGTAACCTGTCTAAATCCCCGAAAGGCTTAGGTGCGTGGCTTGGTCGGCCATGACGGGAGGTAGGTGGGGGAAGAAGGGCACAGCGCGGTCGCCGCTAGACCAGAATGGGCGGCTATCCCGACGCCTCTGTTCTGACGGCTAGTGATGCAGAGGCGCGGTATAGCTGCCACGCGGACCGTAGTCGGAATGCCAACCAAGGGCAATGAACAGGCGATCTATTGTGGATTCTCCGGTCCTCAGCTCACTGAGCATCTGGCCATCGCTGTATATGGTGGTAACTGTGTAGAGCACCTCGATACAGCCGTCGTCGTCCGGGGTTGTGACGCTTTCGATGCTGTCCAGCGGGATTTCGTTCCAGCTATCCGTATCGAGAGAGTGAACAAGTATCGAGGAATCGGGGTGGCTGGTGACGCGGTTACGATGACGCGGCATTATTGCCTCGAGGGACAGTTCTATAGCCGCACCACGGTGGACGCTCGGTGGGAGTTCGATCAACTAGGCCATCAGGATGAGACCTACCACCCATTCGGCCACCCGAAACGGGGCCGGCTAGCTGTGCAAGCGGCGAATATCCAGCATTTTCGCTGCGGCTTACCTGAGTACTTGCCAATCATAAGCAGAGCATGATCCGGGAGCGCTGTGCTTGCCCTAGCAAAGGCGCAGAGCAAACTCGGTCGGCCACTGCTGCGCGGCGACGAACCACCTACCGCGAGGATCACTGAGTGGCCGCCGAGGCCCACCGCCAGGGACATGGGATGTCAAGCGGCCTGACCCAGGCGACCACCCAGCCCGGGCGGGATTGGCTACGCCCGGCATTGGTTGGCTAGCCCCTCGCTCACGGGGATGCCAGTTGGCCAGAAGGCGCAGGTAGCCGCCGAAACCTCCCACAACGCATGACACGGGGGCGTCAAGCGATTCGGACCCGGCGGCCACCCAGGCTGTGCCCAAGCAGGCGCAATCATGCACACTCGGGCACCCGGCGATCTCAGAGTACGCGCCCCGCAGGAGGATACAAGTTGACCAGAAGGCGCATGGGCCGATCGGCAGCCGGCAATTGTGAAATCCTTGGCGTGCTGCCGGCTCGCCGCTCCCGGCGGTTCTTCCCGTCCACGAAGGAGCTCGCCACCAGCGTGGTGATCAGACCTCCGAGCAGTTGTAGGTTCGTGTCGGCATAGGCGCCCGGGAGATCGTCGTAGACGACCTGATCACCTCCGGCGATGGGCAGGAACGCGGGGCTGTAGGCGGGACGCCGAAGCTTGCCGCCCGCCTGCAGCCTCTTGCCGAAGCCAGCAAGGTCGTGATCGCGCCGCTGAACGGGCCTGCGGCGGGCCGTCAGGCGGCGTGGTTCAGCCGGCAGTAGCAGGATGACTTGATCGGCACGTCGGCCCAGGCCAGCGCGATCTCAAGCCGCGCATGGATGATCTTCGCTTCCGCATCCTTGCGGAGTCGCGTCAGGCATTCATGCAAGCCGTGGAGGCTCCAGACATTGTCAGGATGCTGGCAGGCACGGCTCAAGGTCCCGTCGAGGCCAAGGTCGGCGCGATAGACGGCCTCCGCCTCCTCGGTTCGACCCTGCTCGAGCAGGAGAGCGCCGAGCGCATGGCGTGCGGGCTGCATCCACGCCCATGGCTCGTCGTAGGGCAAGCCGTCATCGAGCTCGACCGCCTTGCGCAGATGGGCGAAGGCGGCATCGAAATGCCCTTTGCGGTATGCGATCTCGCCTTTCAGCATCTCCGCGGCGATGGCGAGAATATCCAGGCAGGTGTTGTTGAACACATAGCGCGTCGGCGGAACGGAGGCGCGCGCCGCTTCAAAGAGCCTTGCTTCTTCCTCCGCCGCCGGCACATCGGCGGTCGCGGCATGAGCGACCGCCTTGGCATAATGGAGCATGGCGGTCGTGGTGCAATACAAAGTGCCGTCGCGGGGCAGCGGCTCCGCGATGATCTCCTTCCACCTGCCGAACCGGATGAGCACATGCTGCTTCATCGGCACGAACCCTTCGAGCCAATCGGCCATCGGCGGACTCTCGATCCGCAGCAAATGCTCCGGCAGATGAGCGATCAACTCGTCTGCCGCCTGCCGCGCCGGCTCGTACTGACCAAGAAACATCGCGCCATAAAGCCTGAAATGGTAGTTGTGGCACCGATAGAGCGTGTAGAAATTCTTGGCACCCCGGTGCCTCAGGTACTTGCAGTCGCCGACGATCGCTCGGCTATTCCAGGTGACGACATCCCTGTAGTTCCCGCAGAGCACGTCGATATGCGTCGGCATGTGGACGAGATGGCCAGCATCGGGCACAACCGTGCGGAGCGCGTCGGCAGCGCGCAGGGCGCGCTGGGGGTGAGGCGACATCTCCATGAGATGAACATACATGTGCAGCAGGCCTGGATGATGCATGCCGCCGGCTTGCCGGAGGCTTCGCTCGAGGACCGCAATCGCCTCGGCCGTACCCGCGCCCTCGGCCGGCTTTCCGGATCTTATCTCCCAGAGCTGCCATGGCGTCCTGTTCATGATCGCTTCGGCGTACAGCGCTGCGACATCCAGATCTTCGGCGTGCGCCTTATACGCCTCGCGCATCGCGGCGGCGTAGTTGTCGTTCCATTCCGGCGTCACCTCATCCGCATTGGCGGAGGGATAGCGCGCGGCCAGTGGCGCAATCAGCGTCCGCTCCACCGGGCTTGCCCCATCGAGGCAGGCCAGCGCCTCCTGGGTTGCCTTCCGGGCGATGCTCAGCGACCGCTTAAGGTCGACGGGGTCGAATGCTTTCCACTGCTTGTTGTAGTTCGGACCAGCGGCATAGGCGATGCCCCAATGGGCCATCGCACAGCTGGGATCGGCCTTGGCCGCCCGCCGAAAGCAGTACAGCGCCTCCTCGTGATTGAATCCATAGGACCAGACGAGGCCCCGGTCGAACCAGAGCTGAGCCGCTTGTGAGCTGGTTGTGATTCCGCGGTGGTATGTCCCCAGATCGTAGTTGTAGCGCGTCATGCCAGTCCTCCCCTGCCGCAGCGATTCAAGAATTATAGCCCTAGCCGGCGAATGGCAGGAAATCCACCATGCTGCCGGGCTCGAGCTTCGTCACCGTTTCGGGCAGCTCCACCAGCCCATCGGCCTCCACCAGCGAAGTCAGGATGCCGGCCCCTTCCCGCGGGAACTTGACCGCTCCCAGCGAGCCGTCCTCATGGCGCACCAGCCGCACCCGGAGATATTCGCGCCGCTCGCGCTTCTTGCGATGCTCGAATTCCGCCCGCACCCGGTAGTGGACGGGCGCGACATCGCTGGCGCCCATCAGGCGCAGCAGAATCGGACGCGCGACCCTGAGGAAGGTGACCATGGCCGCTACGGGGTTGCCGGGCAGGCCGAGGAAGGCGAGCCGGCGCCCGCCCGCTTCGATCTGGCCGAGGGCCACCGGCCGGCCGGGCTTGATGGCGAGCCGCCAGATATGCAACGAGCCCAGCGCTTCCACGGCGGCGCGGACATGGTCCTCCTCGCCGGTCGAGACTCCGCCCGAGGTGATGACCGCATCATGCTGCGTCGCGGCCGCGATCAGCGCCTGCTCCACCGCCTCCTGCCGGTCGGCGAGTATGCCGAGATCGCTGTAAGCGAGGCCCAGCTGCTGCAGCAGCGCGCCCAGGGTCCGGCGGTTGGAATCATAGATTTTCCCCGGCGCCAAAGGCTGGCCAAGCTCGACCAGCTCATCGCCGGTCGAGAACAAGGCGACCCGCAATGGCCGCGACACGGTGAGGCTCCGCTTCCCCAGCGCGGCGGCGAGCCAGATGTCCCGGGCCGTCAGCCGCCGGCCGGCGGGGATGGCGGCTGCCCCCGCCGCGATACCGGCCTCGGGCAGGGCAGCCGGAGAGACCACATCGGCAAGAAGGATACGGCCTAGCGCGTCGGCCAGGGCGACCTCCTCAGGCTCCGTCACCCGCACGAGGCGCGGCATGACCAAAGCGAGCGCGTCCTCGATGGGCATGAGCGGGCCGCCGGCCGCGAAGCAATCGTCGGTGAGCTGGGTCATGGCCGCCTCTTCACCCGTATCGCTGCATATGTGGAATGCGATTCCAGCATCATCACATTGCCTGCTCTTGCGTTAGCTATGCAGGGAAGCGCCCGCGCTTGTTAAGCCCTTGCGAAGGATGCATCATCCGCCGATGAATTCCTATGTCGTCAAGCCCGATCCGGACGACCCTCGATTGAAGCGCCGGGTCGCCGGGCTCGACGAGAACGGCAGCCGGATCGAGACCGAGGTCGTCGTCGAGCGGCCGCTCACCTTGTTCCTCAATGGGCAGGAGATCGTCACCATGATGACGATCGGCGACCATCCCGATTGCCTCGCCGTCGGCTATCTCCTGAACCAGAACATGCTCCAGCCGGCGGACGAGATCACCGGCATCGACCATGACGACGAACTGGGCGTGGTGGTCGTGCGGACCGCGCGCAAGACCAATTTCGAGAAGAAGCTGCGCAAGAAGACGCTGACCTCCGGCTGCGCCCAGGGAACCGTCTTCGGCGATGTGATGGAGAAGTTCGCCGACATCACCCTCGATCCCCGGGCGGTGCTGCGCACCTCCTGGATCTACGCCCTTTCCAAGCAGATCAACCTGACGCCGAGCCTTTATCTCGCCGCCGGCGCCATCCATGGCTGCGTGCTCTGCGAGGACGACCGGGCGCTCATCTATATGGAGGATGTCGGCCGGCACAATGCCATCGACAAGATCGCCGGCTACATGCATCTCCACCAGGTCGGGCCGGAGGGGAAGATCTTCTACACGACCGGCCGGCTCACCAGCGAGATGGTGATCAAAACCGTGCAGATGCGCATTCCCATCCTGATCTCGCGCTCGGGCTTCACCGCCTGGGGCGTCGAGCTGGCGCGGGAGGCCAATCTGACCCTGGTAGGCCGGGCCAAGGGAAAGCGCTTCATCGCGCTCGCAGGCGAAGGGCGGATCCTGTTCGATGGCGATCCGGCGGCGGTGGCCGAAGAGGGGACGCGGCATCGCCGCAAGGCGAGCCTGGAGGAGGATGCGGCCTGAGGCGGATGGCCTAAGGCGGGGCATTGCCATTCCCGAGGCGCTATGCCAACAAACGGCCGCCGATGGACGGCCAAACGAGATCGCCGGGCCCTGAGGGGCCTGGCCGGAGCATGAGGATTTGATGACGGAGGGAATGCAGGGTGGGGGATCCGGAAACGGCCATGATGGCGATCGGCCGCTGGAGCGGCTGATCCATCCGGGCTCCGGACGGCGCAAGGCGACACCGACACCCAAGGGCCGGCAGGTCGAGCCCGAGACCATGGACGAGATCCGGGCGCTGCTGGGCGAGCGGCCGCGCAACCGCGATCTCCTGATCGAGTTCCTGCATCTGATCCAGGACCGCTACGGGCATCTCTCGGCCCGCCACCTCGCGGGGCTGGCGGAGGAGATGCGCCTGCCCATGGCGGAGGTCTATGAGGTCGCGTCCTTCTACGCCCATTTCGATATCGTCACCGAGAAGGAGACGCCGCCCCCGCCGCTGACGGTCAGGGTCTGCGATTCGCTGAGCTGCGAGCTCGCGGGGGCCCAGGCCCTGCTCGCCGCCCTGCCGAAGCGTCTCGGCCGCGAGGTGCGGGTGGTGCGCGCGCCTTGCGTCGGGCGCTGCGAGCATGCGCCGGCGGTGGAGGTCGGCCATCGCCATATCGACGCGGCGACCCTGGATTCGATCCAGGCGGCGGTCGAGCATGGCCATACCCATGCGGAGATCCCCGCCTACAAGGATTTCGACAGCTATGTTGCCGGCGGCGGCTATGCCCTGCTGAAGGATTGCCTGGCCGGCAAGCGCCAGCCGGAGGAGCTGTTCAAGATCCTGGAGGATTCGGCGCTGCGCGGCCTCGGCGGTGCCGGATTTCCCGCCGGACGCAAATGGCGCATCGTCAGCCAGACCCCGGCGCCGCGGTTCCTCACCATCAATGCCGATGAGGGCGAGCCCGGCACCTTCAAGGACCGCTTCTATCTGGAGCAGGATCCCCATCGCTGCATCGAGGGCGCGCTGATCGCCGGCTGGGCCGGCGGCTGCGAGCGCGGCTACTTCTATCTGCGCGACGAATATCCCGAGATTCATACCCTGCTGCATGCGGAGATGGCCAAGCTCCGGGCCGCAGGGCTCGACAAGCATTGCCCGCTGGAGCTGCGCCGCGGGGCGGGCGCCTATATCTGCGGCGAAGAATCCGCGATGCTCGAATCGATCGAGGGCAAGCGCGGCCTGCCGCGCAACCGCCCGCCCTATATCGCCCAGCTCGGCCTGTTCGGCCGGCCGACACTCAACAATAATGTCGAGACGGTTTACTGGGTGCGCGAGATCGTCGAGAAGGGCGCGGCGTGGTTCGCGGGCCATGGCCGCAACGGCCGCAAGGGCCTGCGCTCCTTCTCCGTCTCCGGCCGGGTGAAGAACCCGGGGGTCAAGCTGGCCCCCGCCGGCATCACGGTCAGGGAACTGATCGCGGAATATTGCGGCGGCATGGCCGAGGGTCACGCGTTCCGCGCCTATCTGCCGGGCGGCGCCTCGGGCGGCATCCTGCCGGCCTCCCTCGGCGACGTGCCGCTCGATTTCGATACGCTGCAGCCCCATGGCTGCTTCATCGGTTCCGCCGGGGTGGTGATCCTCTCGGACAAGGACGACATCAAGGCCGTCGTGCTCAATCTGATGCGCTTCTTCGAGGACGAGTCCTGCGGCCAGTGCACCCCCTGCCGCAACGGCACGGAGAAGGCGGTGGCGCTGATGTCGAAGCCGGTCTGGGACAAGGCGCTGCTGCAGGAGCTCTCCACCGTGATGATGGATGCCTCGATCTGCGGCCTGGGCCAGGCAGCCCCGAACCCAGTGCTCTCGGTGCTGAAGCATTTTCCCGAGGAGATCACGGGAACGACCAAGGACAAGCCGGCCGCGAGCTAGCGATGCAGAACACCCTCGCCTGCCCCTTCTTCCGAAAGGCCTTCGGCTGGTGCGTCCCGATCGGCGCACTGGGCGGCCTGATCGGCCTCGGCGGCGGCGAGTTCCGGCTACCGGTCCTGCTCCACGGGATCGGCTTCCCCGCGAAGGCCGCGGTGCCGCTCAACCTGATGGTGAGCCTCGTCACCCTTGCCTTCGCCATGGTCACCCGCAGCCGGTCCGTCTCGACGGCCGGAATCCTCGCCCATTGGCCGGAGGTTCTGGGCTTGGCGACCGGCGGGGTGGTCAGCGCCTTCCATGGCGCGCGTTTCGCCAATGCGCTGAGCGCCCGGCGGCTGATTCACCTGATCGCTCTGCTGCTGGCCGCCATCGGCTGCCTGATGCTGGTGGAGGTCGCGTTTCCGTTCCAGAAGATCGCCTGGCTGCCGGAGGGTGACGGCCTTCACTTCATCGTCGGGGTTGCGATCGGGGCCGGCGTCGGCCTGGTAAGCAGCCTCCTTGGCGTCGCCGGCGGCGAGCTCCTGATACCGACGCTGATCTTCGTCTTCGGGGCCGATATCCGGACCGCGGGCTCGGCCAGCATTCTGATCTCCCTCGGCGTGGTGCTGAGCGGCCTCTGGCGCTACTGGCGCATGGATGCGATCCCGCGCGGCCGGGGCGTGCGCCGGATCGCCTCGGCCATGGGCGCAGGTTCGATCATCGGCGCCAGCCTCGGGGGTGTGGCCGTCGGCTATGCACCCGTCGAGCTTCTGAAGCTGCTTCTCGGAGGTGTTCTGATCGCCGCGGCGGCGAAGACCTTCGTCGCCCGCCGATCCGAATGACCACCCAACTCAAGACAGGATGACCGATCATGGCGATCCGCTTCACACTTAACGGCCAGGAGGTCGAAGCCGCCGACGGCGAGACGATCTGGCAGGTCGCCCATCGTCTCGGCGAGGAGATCCCCCATCTCTGCTATTCGCCGGAGCCGGGCTACCGGGCCGACGGCAATTGCCGCGCCTGCATGGTGGAAATCGAGGGCGAACGTGTGCTGGCCGCCTCCTGCATCCGCAAGCCCGCGGCCGGAATGAAGGTCAACAGCACCTCGGAGCGGGCGAAGAAATCGCGCGCCATGGTCTTCGAGCTGCTGCTGGCGGATCAGCCGGCCCGCGCCACTTCCCATGATCCGGATTCGAAGTTCTGGAACTGGACCGACAAGATCGGTGTGGCGGCCTCGCGCTTTCCCGCCGGCGAGCGGCCCGCGCTCGATGCGAGCCACAAGGCCATGCGGGTCAATCTCGATGCCTGCATCAATTGCAACCTCTGCGTACGCGCCTGCCGCGAGGTGCAGGTGAACGACGTCATCGGCATGGCCTATCGCGGCCATGGCAGCAAGGTGATCTTCGATTTCGACGATCCGATGGGCAATTCCACCTGCGTCGCCTGCGGCGAATGCGTCCAGGCCTGCCCGACCGGCGCGCTGATGGAGGCTTCGCTGCTGGATGCCGATCAGACCCGCACGGTCTTTGCCGAGCGCAGCGTCGACAGCGTCTGCCCCTATTGCGGCGTCGGCTGCCAGACCAAGGTCCATGTGAAGGACGAGAAGATCGTCCAGATCGACGGCCGCGACGGGCCGGCCAACCGCAACCGCCTCTGCGTCAAGGGCCGCTTCGGCTTCGATTATGTCGAGCATCCCCATCGCCTGACCAAGCCGCTGATCCGCAAGCAGGGCATCGCCAAGGATCCGCATATGCAGATCGCCGACGATGCCTGGGGCGATGTCTTCAGAGAGGCGAGCTGGGACGAGGCCCTCGACGTCGCCGCGTCGGGGCTGAAGGCCATGCGTGACCGCGAAGGGCCGCAGTCGCTGGCCGGCTTCGGCTCGGCCAAGGGCTCGAACGAGGAGG
>DATBBO010000547.1:0-8761 GCA_036270995.1 Dongiaceae bacterium
TGCCCGATCGCGGCGGCCATTCCAGCTCGAATTCGTTGCTCACGAGTGCCTCGGCATCCACCTCGCCCTCAACAGCCCAGGCATGGATGGTCTTGCGGCTCGGTTGCCGGCGTGGCGTGAGCGCTATGAACACGCCCGCGATATCCTGGCCCACCTCCTCGCGGAACTCACGCCGCGCCGCGGCGAGCCCCTCCTCACTCTCGTCGAACTCCCCTTTCGGAATCGACCAGGCACCCCGATCCTTCTTCGCCCAGAAGGGCCCGCCGGGATGGACCAGGAAAACCTGGAGGCCGTTCTTCGCTCGCCTGTAGACGAGAAGCCCCGCGCTCTGCCTGGCCATGCGGGCTACTGCACCCAGACCTCGCTGGATGCGACCCGCCCGGCGCTGTCGATCACGGTGATCCTGACTTCCCCCGGCCCGTCGGGCTGCCACTCGGCCTCGCGGCGGAAGGGCGTGGAATCGATGCGCTTGCCGTTCACCAGCCAGAGCAGCGGCAACGCGCCGCCATCGGCATTGAGCGGCAGGCTCTTCAGGATCTGGCCCTGGTGCTGCAGGGCGACGGTCGAGCCGTCGACGGGAAAGGCGATTTCCGGCCCGCCCTTTACCCCTGTGCCGGCGAGGCGCAGCAGCACGGGCCTGGCATCGAAGCGGCGGAGCACGGCCGGGAGCTCGGCATTGGTCGCGACCAGCGCGCCCTCGGGCGGCGGCGGGAGGCTCTGTTCGCGCATGGGAAGCTGGTCGAAGACCGCGAAGAGCACCGGGGCGGCAGCCTCGCGCCCCATCCGGCCGCTGGAGAAGCTGCCATCGGGGCGTCCGACCCAGACCCCGACGGTATAATCCGCGGTATAGCCGATGGCCCAGGCGTCGCGGAAGCCATAGGAAGTGCCGGTCTTGTAGGCCACCAGCGGTGCCCGGGCGCGATTGGCGCCAGCGAGCCAGCTCGGCGGCGGCGGCGTATCGCCGAGAATGCGGGTCAGATACCAGGCAGCCACGGGGCTCATCATCTTGCGCGCATCGGCGAGCTTGTCATCGGCCGTGAAGCGCAGCGGGCGCACCCCGCCGCCCTCGGCGATGCCAGCATAGAGGGCCACCAGATCCTCGAGGCTCGTCCCCACCCCGCCCAGCACGATGGGCAGCCCCGGCGCCTGGCCCGGATCGGGCAGATGAAGTGGCAGGCCGACATCGCGGAAGAGATTGGCGAAGCGCGGCGGCCCGACGCGGTCGAGCAGCGCCACCGCCGGCAGGTTGAGGGAGAGCTGGAGCGCTTCGCGCGCCGTCAGCTCGCCGTGGAAGCGATGGTCGAAATTCTGTGGCGCATAGTCGCCGAAGCGCATGGGGCGGTCGTCGACGATCGTCTCGGGATGGATCAGCAGGTCGTCGAAAGCCAGGCCGTAGACGAAAGGCTTGAGAGTCGAACCCGGCGAGCGTATGGCGCGGATCATGTCGTTCTGGCTGCGGCTCGCCGCGTCGAAGAAGTCCGCGGCACCGACATAGGCGCGCACCGCCATGGTCGAATTCTCCACCGCCAGGATCGCGATGGTGGCGCCCGCTTCCAGGCCGAGGCGCTGGCGGGCGGCAAGCGCCTGCAGCCGGCGCTGCAGATCGCCATCGATGAGGCTCTGGATCTCGCTTCTGCCCGGGGCCGCAGCGACCAGGCGCTCGGCGAGGTGGGGCGCGTCGAGAGCGGCCGGCAGGCGCCCCGAGGGAATGGGTGTGGCGCCCGCCTCCGCTACGGCGACCGGATCGAGCATGCCCGCCGCCTGAAGCCGTGCCAGAACGCGCGCCCGCGCCGCCGATGCGGCGAGCGGCGCGCGGTCGGGCCTGAGGCGCTCCGGCGACTGGGGCAGCGCCACCAGCAGAGCCGCCTCGCCGTCGCTCAGCTCCTTGGGCTCCTTGCCGAAATAGAAGCGCGAGGCAGCGCGGATGCCCGAGAGATTGCCGCCATAGGGAGCCAGCGTCAGATACATGGCGAGGATCCGGTCCTTGCCGAAGCGGGCCTCGAGCTGGAAGGCCCGCGCCATCTCGATCAGCTTGGCGCCGAAAGTCCGGGGCCGCGGCTCCAGCAGTCGCGCCGTCTGCATGGTCAGGGTCGAAGCGCCCGAGACCACATGGCCATGGGCGAGGAGCTGGCCGAAGGCGCGGGCGACCGCCAGGGGATCGACGCCCCAATGGGTCTCGAAGCGCTTGTCCTCATAGGCCAGCAGCATGCGGCGGAAGCGTGGATCGACCGCTTCGACGCTCACCGGCAGGCGCCAGCTCCCGTCCTTGGCGGTGAAGGCGCGCAAGAGGCCGCCATCCTTGTCCTCCACCAGGACCGAGAGGTCGGAAAGCCGCGAGAGATCCGGTGGAAACAGGCGGTCGAGCAGAAGTCCGCTCGCCGCTAGGAGCAGCACCACCCCGACCGCCGCCGTCGTCCATTTGACGATCCGCTTCATCGCCCCTTGTCCATCTTCCCCCTCGCCCCCCGCCAGGGGGGAGAGGGGGATGAACAGCGGGGGGTCGGGAACATCGTCTCCTCTACTCGCTCTGCCGCTGGTAGGGCGCGATGACGACCTTGCCGACGGCGGTGCGGGCGCGGATCGAGGGCCGGTACATATCCTCCACCGAGCTCGCCGGCAGGCCATAGGTGCCGGGGGTCACGGCGCGTACCAGATAGGCGAACTGGAACGAACTCGAATCCCCGCCGAGCGTGACCGCGGCGACGAAGCGGTCGTCGCGATATTCGGTGTAGGTCGCGTTGGTCAGATCGCCGAGCCAGGACAGCTCGTCGGTCTTCTTGCTGCCCGAGAGCCGCGCGTTCTCGATCTCGAAGCCGGCCGGCAGGAGGTCCACCACGAGCGTCTGGTGGGAGTCGGCATCCTTCACCTTGCCGGAGATCTGGACCACGAGAACATCGCTCTGCTTCAGCTTGGCGAGATCCGCCGGCTTGCCGTCGGGGGTGAAGAAGCTGCGCTTGATCTCGAAGCCGTTGCTGATCGGCGGCAGCGGCTGGGCCAGCACGCCGATCAGGCTGACCGTGGCGAAGACCGGCTCCTTGCCGGCATTCGTCACCGCGATGCCCTTCTGCAGATCCACCGCATCGGGCCTCGTAGAGTAGGGCTGGCTCGTGACCGGCAGCGCCTTGCCGTTGACCGCCAGGCTCATGGCCGTCGAGCGCGGGCTCATGGCATTGGCCGCCATGATCAGCCAGCCCTGCTCCTGGGTCGAGAGCCAGTCGGTGCTGGCCTGCAGCCCCGCGACGCGGCTGAGCAGCGCCAGGGGATCGATGCCGGGCGCCTTGGTCTCCGCCGCGAGCGTGATGATGGCGGCGGAATCGCGCAGCGCTCCGCCGTAATCGCCGAACCAGCTGGGATCGCCGGTCTCGCGCTTCAGCGTCGCCTGGGCCTTCTTGAAGGCATCCACCGCCCGCGCCATGTCGCCATGGAGCGCGAGTGCCGCGCCGACCTGCGCCTGGGCGAGCGCCGTGGGCAGCTTGTCGATCTGGTTGTCGGCGAGATAGCGCAAGGGTGAGAGGGCTTCGTCCCCCGCCTCCGCCAGGACATAGAGCGCATAGGCCCGGGCGGACAGCGTGTCGGAATCGCTCTCGTCGCGGCGCTGGGCGAAATCGGAGAGCCAGCGCATCGCGTTCTGATAGCCGACTTCGGAAACATCAAAGCCCTTGGCCTTGGCCCTCGTCAAAAAGTCCATGGCATAGGCCGAGAGCCAGGGCTCTGCCTCCCCCGTCGAGCTCCACAGCGCGAAGGCGCCGTCATAGCGCTGCATCTCGAAGATATGGTCGATCCCCGCCTGCAGCTGCCAGACCGTAGGCACCTTGACCTTGGTGCTCCAGAGCTTGGCGACGTCGGAGACATAGAGCAGCGGCATGGCGCCGCTGGTGGTCTGCTCCAGACAGCCATACGGATAGAGGGAGAGCTGGCGCAGCAGGCCCGGTATGTCGAGATTCGGCAGCGTCCAGAAGCTTGCCAGCAGCTCGCCCGTCCCGGGGAGGAACCGGGCGAGTGCCGCGGAATCCAGCTTCATCGCCTTTCCGGGCTCGAGGCGCTTGGCCGTGCGCTCCAGCACCGGGAACTGCGGCGACCGGACGAAGATCATGGCGCTGTGCTCGAATTTGACGCTGTCGGGCCCCGAGATCACCAGATGGATGTTGGTCTCGCCGATTTCATTGCCGTTCAGCGGCAGGCGAAGCACCGCATGCCCGCCGGCATCGAGATGCTGCTTGATGGGCGCGTTGCTACCCCCGGGGCTGCCGAGGGAGGCGCCGCCCATGGCGGAGAAGGCGAGCTGATAGTCGCCTGCGGGCCCCGAGAGGTTCTGCAGGCTGACGGTGATCTGGCTCTTGTCGCCGGGGGCGAGGAAGCGCGGCATGGCGAGCGTCACCACGATGGGATCGCGGACCACGAGTCCCGCCTCCCCCGATCCCACCTTCCGCGAATCCCAGGCGATGGCCATCAGCCTGAGCCGCCCGTTGTAGTCGGGGATATTGAGATGGATGGTCGCGTTTCCGTCGGGATCGAGCTTGACGATCCCCGAATAGAGGGCGACCAGCTTGATCTCCGGCGGCGCGCCGCGGCTGGCAAGCGCATCGGAATCGCCACCTTCACGGATCTGGCCGCGCTTGCCGTTGCGCCCGTCGATGAGCTGGCCGTAGAGGTCGCGGATATCGACGCCGAGCTGGCGCTTGCCGAAGTAGTAGGACTGCGGTGCGGGCGTGGCGTAGTCGGTGATCTGCAGGATCCCCTCATCCACCGCGGCCAGGGTCACATAGGCCTGGCGGTCCTTGGCAACGCCGGCAACCGTGATCGGCACGTCGAAACCGGCGCGCGGCGCAACGTAATCCGGCAGCTTGAAGGAGACCTGCAAGCTGCGGGCCGCCGGATCGATCCCGATCCAGGACACGCCGATGGCCCGGCCGGGGCCGTGGTCGTTGTCATGGCCGGGGCGGAAGGCGGTGGCGAGCAGATAGGCGCCGGGGCCCCAGGCGCCGTCGACGGGCACCTCGATGGCGGTGCCCTCGGGCGAGGCGTCGACCGTCCAGGTCTTGATCAGATGGTCGGTGGCGATGGCCACCACCACCTGGCCGCTGAAGGGCGGCTTCAGCAGCAGGGTCGCCATCTGGCCTGCCTGGTACATCTTCTTGTCGGCGACGATCTGCAGGCGGTCCGGCGTATCACCGGTGCCGGGGGCAGCACCCCAGCCGGCATAGAAGCGATAGCTCGAGGCGGCACCCGAGGTCGGATCATAGACCTCGAGCCGGTAATAGCCCCAATCGACCTTGAGGGAGAGCTTGGCCGAGCTGCCGGCCGTCAGGTCGAGATTGCCGGTCGCGACCGCCGCCTTGTCGCGGGTGACGACGCGGTAGTCCCAGTTCGCGTCCTTGTAGAACCACTGGTAGTCCCAGTCCTCGGGGATCAGGCGGTATTGCAGGCCGCTGGCGGCGGCCATGGCCCCCGCCTTGTCCACGGCGATGACCTCGAAGCCGGCATCGACGCCGCTCGCGACCGCATCGTCGCTGAATTGCGGCTTGATCCCGATCAGGATCGCCCGGTTGCGGATCGGCAGGGTCAGGGTCTTGATCACCGGACGGCCGCCGAACTCGTAGACCTCCGTGCGAAGAGTCGCCTGAAGCGGCTGGACCGTATCGGGGAGGTCGCTCGGCGTCATGTCGAAGCTCGCCTGCCCCTTCCCGTCCGTAGTGGTGTCGTCGAAGGTCTCGGTCTGGGGATCGACCTTCTCGTCCACCAGCCCGAAACCATAGCCGGGGAAGGCATTGTCGAAGGGGTCGCTGTCCCGCTGGATGGTAAGCGTCCCCTTCACCAGCAGATCGGCACCGGGCGCGCCATAGAGATAATCGCTCTGCAGGGCCACTTCTGTCGGCTGGCCCGGCTCGATGGAGGTCGCCTTGGTGGTGAGCTTGGTCTCGATCTTGGCCGGGACCACATCCTCGACCAGGACGCTCAGGCTGCCGATGGGATCGCCCTTGGGATCGAGATAGGCCTGGACCGTCCAGCTTCCGGTACGGGCGGAGGCGGAGATCGGGATATCCACCTGATAGCCGCCGGCGCTGTCGTTCTTCAGCGTGTAGCGGTGGGCCTCGACCTCATCGGGCCGCACGACGCGAATGGTCAGCGGCAGGCCGTTCATGGCATTGCCAGTGGTGTCGCGCAGCAAGGCCGCGAGATGCACCGTCTCCCCCGGCCGATAGACGCCGCGATCGGCATAGAGGAAGACATCCGCGCCGGTCGGCGCCAGGCGACCGCCCACCCCGCGATCGGAGAGATCGAAGGCCGGCTTGGTCAGATCCAGGAAGGCGAAGTCGCCGTCCTTGCCGAAGGCCATCACGGCCGTCGGCGTACGACCCTCGGTGGCGCGCATCAGCCCAGGGGCGAAGCTCGCCTGGCCGGTCGTGTCGGAGACGACGCTGCCCAGCTCGCCATTGTTGCGGGCATAGAGCTTGACGGTGACGCCATCGATCGCCTTGCCGGTGTCGAGCGAGCGCAGGAACACATGGAGCCCGTCATCGCCGATCATGGTGGTCAGGCCGAAATCGGTGACGATCAGCCACTGGGTCGCCTTGTAGCCGTACTTGTCCTCGCCGCCATCGGTACGCTCGGCGACCAGAAGATAGATGCCGGGCTTCATCGCCGGCACCATCTCGCCCACCGGGATCAGGGTGGTGACCCGTTCGTTGCGCTGAGGCTGGACGGCGACCGTACCCTTCCACACCTCCTCGCCCGTATCCTGGGCGATGCTGTCGGCGTCGTAGTTGTCGACGGCGCGCAGGAACAGGCCGCGCTGGAGCGTGGGGATCAGGTTGCGGTCATTGATGCGCAGCAGGCGCAGCTTGGCCTTGGTGACATTGACGCTGTAGAGCGGCACGCCGATCGAGCCGTCGCGCGGCAGCACATATGTGGCGCTCTTGAAACCGAGGGAGGGCTCGCTGTCTCCGACGGTGAAGTCGACGCTCTCGGCCTTGGCAAGCTTCTCGCCCGCGGCATTGGGCAGGCCCGTCAGCACGCTCACCCGGTAATGCTGGCCGAACTCGACGCCGGAGATGCAGAGCTTGGCGTCGCTGACCGTGAAGGCGGGCTGCGAGATCGCCGGCGTCACCTTCACATAGTCCTCGTAGTGGATGTCGGTGGTGGCGGGCAGGTTGCCGTAGAAGTCGAGGCAGATCTCCGGCCGGTCGCCCGCGGCGGCCACGCTCTTGCCGATGACGCGGAAGCGCAGGGATTCCGTCAACGCCGCCACATGCTGCTGGAGGTTGGGGTCCGGCAGAAGGGTCAGGCTCTGGCGATAGACCTCCAGCGCGGTGGTGGGGTTCTCGGCCTTCTCGAGCATGAGGCCGAGGCGCGCCAGCGTCTTGCCTTTGGCGGCCGGCGTGGTCGACGCTTCGTAGGCCTTGTAGGCAGCCTCCGTCGCCCGTTCGAAAGTCTCCGCGCGGAGCTGGGCCTCGGCCAGGCCCGACCAGGTCTCGGCGCTGTTCTCACCGGCTGCGATCGCCTGCTCATAGGCCGAGACGGCCGAGCTCATATCTCCGCTCGTCATCGCCTTCTTGGCCTCGGTCAGCATCTGCGCCCGCAGCGCCGGATCGTCCTTGGCGCCGTACTGGCTCCGGATGTCGCTCAGATACTGCGCCGCCTGATCTGCGATGGTCTGCAGGGCGTCGGCGCGGGCAGCAAGCGGCAGCAAAATGAGGACGAGCAGGATCGCGCTCAGTCGAAGGGACAACTGATGCAGGCGGCGCAGCATGGACGTTTCCCCGGGTTGATTGTTATTTGGTCGCAGGCCGGATTCTGACAGGAACCTGAGCCGAGTAAAGGAGGTGCCCTAAGCCTATCGAGAATAGGTGCATAACCTATTGATATGGCGGATTTGTGGCGGGAGTTGCACGGAATCCATTTCTGTGTATAGTGCGCCGCCTCGTTGGGGAGACCCCGCGAGATCCCTGCCGGCCCGCTCTGGGCGAGCCGGCTAGGTCCGGGCGGCTGATGTCGGATGTTCCGCCAGCGCCGGGCCGCTAACAGCCATAGGGAGCCTAAAGGAATGCCACTTTACGAGAACATCTTCATTGCGCGTCAGGACGCGACGGCCGCCCAGGTCGAAGCCCTGACCGAAGCCTTTTCCAACATCATCACCGAGCAGGGCGGCAAGGTCACCAAGAAGGAATATTGGGGCCTGCGCAGCCTGGCCTACCGGATCAAGAAGAACCGGAAGGGCCACTACACCCTGCTCAACATCGAGGCCCCGCCGGCGGCGGTGGCGGAGATGGAACGCAACATGCGCATCAGCGAGGATGTGCTGCGCCTTCTGACGGTGCGGGTCGATGCCCTCGAGGAGGGTCCTTCCGCCATGCTGCAGAGCCGCGCCCGCGACGATCGGGATCGGCCGCGCCGCGGCGACCGGGACGACCGGGACCGCGACCGGGGGGACCGTCCCCGCCGTGACCGCAATGAAGGATTTGGCGCCCCCGCCCCCGAAGGAGACCGCACATGAGCATGGACAGCTCCCCCCGTTCCGGTGGCGGCAGCGGCGGCCCGGCCCGCCGGCCCTTCTTCCGCCGGCGCAAGACCTGCCCCTTCTCGAGCGATCACGCGCCCAAGATCGACTACAAGGACGTGAAGCTCCTGCAGCGCTTCCTTTCGGAGCGCGGCAAGATCGTGCCGAGCCGCATCACCGCGGTCTCGGCCAAGAAGCAGCGTCTCCTGGCCCAGGCCATCAAGCGCGCCCGCTTCCTGTCCCTCCTCCCCTATCTGCTGAAAT
>DATBBO010000548.1:0-8626 GCA_036270995.1 Dongiaceae bacterium
CAGCGCCGGCCGCCGTTTTCGGCATCGATCCTTTCTGGCTGTCTCTGGCCCTGCTGCTGGCGACCTATGCCATCCTGACGGTGGATCGCCTCAACCGGGCGATCGTCGCCCTGCTCGGCGGGGCGCTGATGCTCCTGACCGGCATCCTGGACCAGGATGGGGCCATTGCCGGCCAGGACTTCAACACTTTGGCTCTGCTGATCGGCATGATGCTGCTGGTCGGAATCGCCCGTCCCTCGGGCATGTTCCAATACCTCGCCTTCTGGTCGGTCCGGGTCGCACGGGGCGAGCCTGGGACGCTGCTCGCTTTGCTGACCCTCGTCACCGCGATCGTCTCGGCCGGGCTGGACAATGTGACCACCGTGCTGCTGATTGCGCCGGTCACCCTGGTCATCACGACCGAGCTGAAGCTGCCCCCCTTCCCCTTCCTTTTCAGTGAGGTGCTGGGCTCGAATATCGGCGGCACCGCCACCCTGATCGGCGATCCGCCCAATATCCTGATCGGCTCGGCGACCGGCCTTTCCTTCAACCAGTTCATCATCCATCTGACGCCGGTCGTCCTCCTTGCGCTCGCCGTCCAGATCGCCATCGGGCACGTGATCTGGGGCCGGCGCATGACGGTCGCGCCGGAGGAGCGGGCCCATGTCCTCACCTTCCGCGCCGCCGATGCCATCACGGATCGGCCGCTTCTGGTGAAGAGCCTCGCCGTGCTCGTCCTGGTGCTAGCGGGCTTCGCCTTCGGCGAGCGACTAGGCTTCAAGCCCGGCGCCACGGCCATCGCCGGTGCTGCCCTGCTGCTCCTGCTGGACAACTGGCACCGCCCCGTCCTGGAGCAGGCGCGCCGCGTGCAGGCGAGCTTCGCCGAGGTGGAGTGGATCACGATCTTCTTCTTCGTCGGCCTGTTCGTGATGGTGGCCGGGGTCGCCCGCGCCGGCGTCCTCGAATGGCTCGCCGGCCTCATTCTGAAGACGACCGGGGGTAGCCTGACTTCCGCCGCGCTGCTCATCCTTTGGGTCTCCGCCCTGCTCTCCGCCCTCATCGACAATATCCCCTTCGTCGCCACCATGATCCCGGTTATCAAGGGCATGGCGCCCAGCCTGGGAGGCGAGCAGGCTCTGCAGCCCGTCTGGTGGGCCCTTTCCCTCGGCGCCTGCCTGGGGGGAAATGGCACGCTGATCGGCGCCAGTGCCAATCTGACCGTGGCCGGCATCGCCGAGCGCAACGGCATCGCCTTCGGTTTCCTCACCTTCCTGAAGTTCGGTCTTCCCATGATGCTGCTGAGCGTCGCCATCGCCATGGGCTATCTGCTGCTCCGCTATCTGATCTGACGCCATCTGCCGTGAAGGCGGACGCCCGCTTGGCACGCCATCGCCAGCCGGGCGATACTGGCCGCGAAGACGGAAAGGACCCGATCCATGGACATGACTGGCGAGTTCCGCATCCCGGCACCACGCGAAGCGGTGTGGAAGGCGCTCAACGATCCGGAGATTCTCAAACGGTCGATCGCCGGCTGCGAGGAGCTGGAGAAGACCTCCGACACCGAATTCACCGCGAAGGTGACGGCCAAGGTCGGCCCGGTGAAGGCGCGTTTCGCCGGCAAGGTGACGCTGAGCGATCTCGATGCGCCCAACGGCTATACGATCACGGGCGAGGGCCAGGGCGGCGCCGCCGGCTTTGCCAAGGGCGGCGCCAAAGTTCGGCTGGAGCCCGACGGCGATGGCACATTGCTGAAATACACCGTCAACGCCGCCATCGGCGGCAAACTGGCCCAGATCGGTGCCCGCCTGGTCGACGGCGCCGCCCATAAGATGGCGGAGGAGTTCTTTTCCAGCTTCGCCGCCAATGTCGCGGGGCCGGCCCCGGTCGCGGCGGCTGCCGCGGCAGCGTCGGCAGAGGTGCCGCCGGCGGCGCCCAGCACCGCCGCCGCGGTCGGGGCGCCGAGGCCATCGGAGGGGATCCGGCCCTGGATCTGGGTCGGAGGCCTCATCATCATTGCCATCATCCTGCTGCTCTATTTCGGCCTTCAGCCCGGGCGATAACCCCTTTTCCCGGCAGATTCCCTCTCTCTGCGGAACGCGGTTGAAAGGGTCAGCGCCGGAGGCTAGCCTTTTTGCGACCAAAAACGGGGGCCTGCCTTTGCGGCGACCGGCCCCCTAGCCAGAGGGAGGCCAAGGGAATGCCCGCTGTATCCATGACGGTGAACGGCAAAGCCGTCACCGGCAATGTCGAGGGCCGAACGCTGCTCGTGCAGTTCCTGCGCGAGAATCTCGGCCTGACCGGAACGCATGTCGGCTGCGACACCAGCCAATGCGGCGCCTGCGTCGTCCATCTCGACGGCAAGTCCGTCAAGTCCTGCACCATTCTGGCGCTTCAGGCCAATGGCGCGAAGGTGACCACCATCGAAGGGCTGGCGAGCAATGGTGAGCTGCATCCCATGCAGGCGGCTTTCCGCGAGCATCACGGGCTGCAATGCGGCTTCTGCACCCCTGGCATGGTCATGAGCGCCGTCGATCTCGCGAGCCAGAATGGCGATCCGAGCGAGCAGGACGTGCGCGAGTGGCTGGAAGGCAATATCTGCCGCTGCACCGGCTATCACAACATCGTCAAGGCCGTGCAGGCCGGCGCCCGCGCGATGAGGAGGTAGCCATGACCGAGACAGGCATCGGCGCTGCCGTCAAGCGCAAGGAGGATTTCCGCTTCCTCACCGGCCGCGGGACCTATACCGACGACATAAACCGCCATGGCCAGACCTACGCCTATATCCTTCGCTCGCCTCATGCCTCGGCGAAGATCAAGTCGATCGACACCAGCAAGGCCAAGCAGGCACCTGGCGTTGTCGCCGTCTTCACCGGCGCCGACTATGCCGCGGACGGCAAGGGCGGGCTCCCCTGCGGCTGGCTGATCCACAGCAAGGACGGCTCGCCCATGGTCGAGCCGCCCCATCCCCCGCTGGTAGCGGATTTCGTGCGCCATATCGGCGATCACGTGGCCGTCGTCATCGCCGAGACCAAGGCCCAGGCTCGCGATGCGGCCGAGCTGATCACGGTCGACTACGAAGAGCTGAAGCCGGTCGTCGACACGGCCGATGCCCTCAAGCCAAGCGCCGCCCAGGTCTGGCCGCAAGCCAAGGGCAATCTCTGCTATGACTGGCATCTGGGCGACAAGGCGGCGGTCGATGCGGCCTTCGCCAAGGCGGCCCATGTCACCAAGCTCGACCTCGTCAACCAGCGGCTGATCGCCAATGCTATGGAGCCGCGGGCGGCGGTCGCCGATTTCGACCGCGCCACAGGCGAATACACCCTCTACACCACCACCCAGAACCCCCACGTCATCCGGCTGCTGATGGGTGCCTTCGTGCTCCAGATCCCGGAGAGCAAGCTGCGCATCGTCGCCCCCGATGTGGGCGGCGGCTTCGGCTCGAAGATCTTCCACTACGCGGAAGAGGCGATCCTGACCTGGGCCGCCGGCAAGCTCGGCCGGCCGATCAAGTGGACGGCGGAGCGCAGCGAATCCTTCATGTCGGATGCACAAGGCCGCGACCATGTCAG
Organism: Dongiaceae bacterium; assembly: GCA_036270995.1. Lineage (GTDB taxonomy): Bacteria > Pseudomonadota > Alphaproteobacteria > Dongiales > Dongiaceae > DASXQK01. The sequence continues at coordinate 3,549 of DATBBO010000548.1, forward strand.
CCATGCCGAGCTGGCCATGGACAAAGACGGCAAGTTCCTAGCGCTCCGGGTGAGCACGATCGCCAATATGGGCGCCTATCTCTCCACCTTCGCGACCTGCGTGCCGACCTATCTCTACGGCACGCTGCTCGCGGGGGTCTATGCGACGCCGGCGATCTACGTCGAGGTGAAGGCCGTCTTCACCAACACTGTTGCTGTCGACGCCTATCGCGGGGCGGGCCGGCCGGAGGCGACATATCTGCTCGAGCGGCTCGTAGACAAGGCGGCCCGCGAGATGAAGATGGACCGGATCGAGATCCGGCGGAAGAACTTCATCCCGCGCGACGCGTTTCCCTATCAGACCCCCGTCGCCCTGCAATATGACAGCGGCGACTATCACAGCACCCTCGAGATTGCCGAGAAGAAAGCCGATGTTGCCGGCTTCGAGAAGCGGCGCGCCGAGGCGAAGGCTCGCGGCAAGCTGCGAGGCCTCGGCTTCTCGACTTATCTCGAGGCCTGCGGCATCGCCCCCTCGGCGGTGGTGGGGTCGCTCGGCGCTCGGGCCGGCCTCTACGAGACGGCGAGCGTGCGAGTCCATCCCACGGGCTCGGTCACCATGTTCACCGGCACCCACAGCCATGGGCAGGGCCATGAGACGACCTTTGCCCAGATCATCTCCTCGACCCTCGGGATGCCGCTCGAGAGCATCGAGGTGGTCCATGGCGATACCAACAAGATCCCCTTCGGCATGGGGACCTATGGCTCGCGCTCCCTCGCCGTGGGCGGCTCGGCCCTGGTGAAGGCGCTCGACAAGGTCACCACCAAGGCCAAGCGCATCGCCGCGCATCTGATGGAGGCGAACGTCGCCGATGTCGAGTTCAAGGACGGCGTCTTCAAAGTCGCCGGCACCGATAAGAGCGTTCCCTTCGGGCAGGTGGCGCTGACCGCCTATGTCCCGCACAACTACCCGATCACGGAGCTCGAGCCGGGGCTGGAGGAGACGGCCTTCTATGATCCGCTCAACTTCACCTATCCGGGCGGCTGCCACATCTGCGAGGTGGAGCTCGATCCGGAGACCGGCGTGACCCAGGTTGTGAACTTCACCGCGGTGGACGATGTCGGCCGGGTGATCAATCCGATGATTGTCGAGGGCCAGGTCCATGGCGGCCTGGCGCAGGGAATCGGCCAAGCCCTGCTTGAGGGTGCCGTCTATGACAGCGGCACCGGCCAGCTTCTCTCCGGCTCCTATATGGACTACTGCATGCCGCGGGCGGACGACCTCTGCTCCTTCACCGTCGCCACCCACAACACGATGTGCACCCACAACCCGCTGGGCTCGAAGGGCGTGGGCGAGGTCGGCGCGATCGGCTCGACGCCGGCGGTGATCAACGCCGTGCTCGACGCCCTGGCCCCGCTCGGGGTTACCGACATCACCATGCCGGCCACGCCCCATAAGGTGTGGCAGGCAATCCAGGCCGCCAAGCCAGCCAAGGCCGCCGAGTAAGGGAGGGATCAGACATGTACGATTTCAGCTACCACCGTCCCGGCAGCCTGGCCGACGCCGCCAAGGCGCTTGCCGCATCATCGGACAGCAAGCTTCTGGCCGGCGGCATGACCCTGCTGCCGACCTTGAAACAGCGCCTGGCCAACCCCTCGGACCTGATCGATCTCGGCGCCATTGCCGAGCTCAAGGGAATCAAGGTCGACGGATCGGGGGTCACGATCGGCGCGATGACGACCCATGCGGAGGTCGCTCATTCCGCCGAGGTAAAGAAGGCGATCCCGGCGCTGGCGGCGCTGGCGGAAGGGATCGGCGACCCCCAGGTGCGCAATCGGGGAACCATCGGCGGATCGATCTCCAACAACGACCCGGCGGCGGACTACCCGGCCGCTCTCCTCGGGCTCGATGCGACCGTTCAGACCAACAAGCGCAAGATCAAGGCCGAGGATTTCTTCAAAGGCATGTTCGAGACGGCGCTCGATGAGGGCGAGATCGTGACCGCCGTCAGCTTCCCGAAGCCGGAGAAGGCCGGCTACGCCAAATTCCCCAACCCGGCTTCGCGCTATGCCATGGTCGGGGTGATGGTGGCCAAGACCGGGGGTGGCGTCCGTGTGGCCGTGACCGGCGCCGGGCCCGTCGTGTTCCGGCAAAAGGACATGGAGAAGGCGCTCGCCGGCAATTTCTCCGCCGATGCCCTGGCCAATGTGGGCACGGACTCCAAGGGGCTCAACAGCGACATGCATGGCAGTGCTGCCTACCGGGCCCATCTCGTGGGCGTCATGGCGCGTCGCGCCGTGGCCGCGGCGAAGTAGTTCGCCTAAGCTCGCGGGCGGGGGTCGGCCCGGGGCCGGTCCCCGCCCTTTTCTTTTGCGCGGTTGCCATGCCAAAGCTCAGCGCCAATCTCTCCTTCCTCTTCCCCGAACTCCCCTTCCTCGATCGCTTTGCCGCGGCCAAGGCCGCAGGCTTCAACGCCGTGGAATTCGCCTTTGCTTATGAGCACCCGGCCGATCAGGTGGCCGCGGCGGCGAAAGCCGCCGCAGTCGAAGTCGTGCTCATGAACCTGCCGCCCGGCGATTGGGATGCGGGCGAGCGCGGCCTCTCGGCCCTCGCCGGGCGCGAAACGGATTTCCATGCCGCCCTCGAGCGGGCCATCCTCTATGCCGAAGCCGCCGGCTGCCGCAGGCTCCACGCCATGGCGGGCGTGGGGCCGACTGCCCGGGAGGAGGTCTACGTCAAAAATCTCGCCAGCGCCGCGACACGGCTTGCCGGCCGCGGCATCGCGCTGCTCATCGAGCCGATCAATGTGATCGACATGCCCGGCTACTTCCTGACGCTGCCCGAGCAGGCGCGGCGAATCATCGAGCGAATCAATCACCCGAATCTCTTCCTGCAGCTCGACCTCTATCACTGCCAGATCATGCGCGGCGATCTTGCGCGGCAGATCGAAGGCCATCTGCCCGTCATCGGGCATATCCAGATCGCGGGCAATCCGGGGCGTCACGAACCTGATGTCGGCGAGATAAACTATCCCTACCTCTTTGATCTTATGAATAATCTTGGCTATCGGGGCTGGGTCGGCTGCGAGTACAGACCGGCGGGCGATACCGTGGGCGGCCTCGGCTGGGCCCGCCCCTATCTCGGCCCTCGCGAACCCCGCCGGAATTAACAGTCGCTTGACGCACGGTCAGAACCAAACTAGAACATGTGTCCGAGTTTGGGTTTTGTTCCATTCCTGGTATGGCTCCCGCCACCGGGTGGATAAAGGAGACCGAGCCGATGCTGACCAAGAAGCAACACGAGCTGCTGCTCTTCATCAACAAGCGCCTGGGTGAGACCGGGATCTGCCCCTCCTTCGACGAGATGAAGGAATCCCTGGGCCTCAAATCGAAATCGGGCGTGCATCGACTGATCACTGGTCTCGAAGAGCGCGGCTTCATCCGGCGGCTCGCTCATCGGGCGCGCGCCCTCGAGGTCGCGCGATTGCCGGAGAACATGGCGCCCCTGGCAGCAACCAAGGAAGCCGCCTCGCCCCGTCACGCCTTCGCACCGACGGTGATCCGCGGGGATTTCGGCGCAGCGCTGCAGGGTGCGGCGGTCGCCGAGCCGGCCGAAACCATCCAGCTTCCCCTCTACGGCAAAATCGCCGCGGGCACCCCCATCGAGGCGCTGCGCGACAACAGCCAGACCATCGACGTGCCCGCGAGCCTGTTGGGCCGCGGCGAGCATTACGCGCTCGAGGTCGACGGCGATTCGATGATCAATGCCGGGATCCTCGACGGCGATACGGTGGTTGTCGAGCGCTGCGATGTGGCGGAGAACGGTACCATCGTCGTCGCCCTCATCGACAATGCCGAAGTCACTTTGAAGCGTCTGCGGCGCAAGGGCGATTCGATCGCGCTCGAGCCCGCAAATCCCGCCTATGAGACGCGCATCTTCGGCCCCGATCGGGTGAAGCTGCAGGGGCGGCTCGCAGGACTGCTGCGCCGCTACTGATCCGTATCCGAGCCGGGCGTTTCGCGTGCCGGGACCCAGGGCCTGTCGCCCTGCACATCCCGGACCGAGAACAACCGGATTCCCCCGGCCTCCAGCCAGATCGCATAGGCGCCCTCGCGCGCGAGCATCGCCTTGTCGATCACCTGCGCCTTGCAGTCCCCTGCCTTCGGCAATAGCAAGATCACGAGATCGGATCCGGCACAGGCATCGGCAAAGCCGCCGGCGTGCTCACGATCGCGATCTCATGACCCTCCCGGCGATAGCGGCAGTCCTCGGCCTGGCAGTCGAGCGCCGACGGATCGTCCCCCGGCGCCGGCCAGGCGAGCGGCTTTTCCTGGCCGGCGCGATGCAGCCAGGTCTGCCCCGCGAATCGGTCGGCACGGCCGGATGAAAGCCTGAGCGTGCCGTCCACCTCGGCGGCGGCAATGAGCCTGCCATCCTCGGCAATGAGCAGGTCGGGCGGGCGCACGACAAGGACCGAGGCAAATCCCGCAGCGACGGCGGCAAGCCCGGCTAAACGCCAGGGGCGGCGCCACAGACAGAGCCAGAGGCCCCCCAGGCTGACGAGCGCGATGCCCAGCGGCGGCATCGCCTGCACCACCGAGACCGCCCCGGGCCAGGCGGCGACGGTCTTCGCCGTCCACAGGATGGCGCCGATGCCCCAGCCCGCCGGTGCAAGCGCAAGACTCTCCAACCCGAAGGGCATCAGAAGCAGCGCCAGGATAAGGAAGGGCATCACCCAGAAGCCCGTGATGGGGACCGCCAGCATATTGGCGACGACCCCATAGACTGTGAAGCGGTTAAAGTGACCGGTTCACCGCTCTGAGTTTTCCTTGTCATTTCAGCGGTTTAGTTGTGCGTAAAACGGCCGTGTCCGCTGCCGTGTCCGCCAAATCCGCCACCGCCGTGCGCAGAACGTTCTGTAGCATGTCCTCGACCGCCACGACCGCGTTGCGGTCGAGTTCGATATCGCTCTCGAGATAGAGATCGCTCGTGGTCTGGATGTTGGCGTGACCCAGATGGTCACCAATCACCTTGAGGCTCGCGCCGCCGCGCAGCTGGGTGCGGGCGTGGCTGTGGCGCAGCGAATGCATGGGCGAGAGGC
>DATBBO010000549.1:0-7021 GCA_036270995.1 Dongiaceae bacterium
TCCCGCGCCATCCCGTGCAGCTCTACGAATCCTTCACCATGGCGCTGTTCGCGCTCGGATTCTTCCTGTGGTTGCAGCGCCGGCCGGTGGATGCGGCGAGCTATGGCTTCTATGTCTTCGCGGGTTTCTATGGACTCCAGCGCTTCCTCTGGGAGTTCCTGAAGCCCTATCCCGCGGTCCTCGGCCACTTGAACGTCTTCCATCTGGCGGCGGCGGCCCTGGTCCTCTACGCTGCCTTCATGCTGCGAGTCGCGAGGCCGGCCCGTGCGTTCGCTTAAGCCCTACATCTTCTACGGGCAGACCACCTCGCTCTGCGAGACCTGCCTCGATCTCGTGCCCGCCAAGATCCTGATCGAAGGCGACAACGTCTTCTTCCAGAAGCGCTGCATCGAGCATGGGGTGCAGAAGACGCTGGTCTCGACCGACGCCGGCTATTACCGGAAGTGCCGGGACTATCTGAAGCCGGCGGACATCCCGCTCGCCTTTCAGAGCCGCACCCAGCTCGGCTGCCCCTATGATTGCGGCCTCTGCCCCGACCATGAGCAGCACAGCTGCCTGGCATTGCTAGAGGTCAACGAGACCTGCAATCTCACCTGCCCGGTCTGCTTCGCGGATTCAGCCCCGCACCGGCCGAAGAACCGCAGCCTCGCCGAGATCGAGACCATGCTGGACGCGTTGGTCGCGAGCGAGGGCGAGCCCGATCTGCTGCAGGTCAGCGGTGGCGAGCCGACGCTCCATCCCCAGATTCTCGAGATCCTGCGCCTGGCCAGAGAGCGGCCGATCCGCCATCTGATGCTGAACACGAATGGCGTGCGGCTGGCCAATGAACCCGTCTTCGTCGAGGCGCTGGCGAGGCTCGGGCCGGGCTTCGAGGTCTATCTGCAGTTCGATTCCCTGCGCAAGGAGGCGCTGGAGAATATCCGCGGCGCCGATCTCAGGGGCGTGCGGACGCGCGCACTCGCCAATCTCGAGGCCGCCGGCATTTCGACCACCCTCGTGGTGGTGGTCAAGAAAGGCGTCAACGACCAGGAGGTCGGCGAGATCACCCGCCACGCCCTGGAATATGACTGCGTGCGCGGCATTACCTTCCAGCCAGTGCAGGATGCCGGCCGCAATCTCGGCTTCGACAAGAATCGCGACCGGGCAATGCTGACCGATATCCGCCGCGTCATCGCCGAGACCTCCGGCGTCTTTGCCGCCGAGGATCTGCTGCCGCTGCCCTGCAATCCGGAGGGCATCGCCATCGGCTATGGCCTGCGCGATGGAAGGACGGTCACGCCCATCACCCGGATCATTCCCGAGGCGGAGCTCATCGCCCATGCCGGGAATACCATCAGCTTCGAGAAGGATGCCGAGCTGAAGCGCCGGCTGATCGACCTGCTGTCGCTATCCTGCACCGGGGAGCAGACCGATCCCACCTTGCGGGGGCTGCTCTGCTGCCTGCCGCAATTCGAAATTCCCGCGGGCCTCGGCTATGACAAGGTCTTCCGGGTCGTGATCGTGCAGTTCCTGGACCGCTTCAACTTCTGCCTCGCCCAGGTCAAGCGCTCCTGCATCCATTTCGTGACTCCGGAGCAGAAGATCATCCCCTTCGATACCTACAATCTGTTCTACCGGAACGGCCAGCCCATCCGGCCCCGTGCCGTGCCGGCCCATGTCTGACGCACCGCAGCCCCCGGCGGATGAGCCAGCCGCCGGCCCGCCGGTTGAGGGCCCGCCGCCTCCGCCTCAAGGGGCACCGGTTCTCGCGCCGAGCTGGAAACGGGGCTGCGGCCTCACCATCATGATCATCGGCATCATCATGACCGCCTTCTCGGGCATCTGCACCGCAGGCATGACCATCGGCGATATGACAAGTGGCGGCGGCGGAGGCGGCGATCTGAATCTGACCGGCGTGCAGTTCGTGGTAGGCGGGCCGTTCATCCTGATCGGCGCGCTGCTGTGGTGGGGCGGTTGGGCGCTGAGCAAGGCCAAGCCGAGCGGCGGATCCTCGCCGGCGGGGCCATCTGGTGGCCAGCCGCCTGCTCCTCCCGCGACATAGCGGCACCAGCCGGGGCCCATGCGATCGCGCCATATCTTGCGAGCCGATCTCGTCTTGTGGCGCTTGGGGCTGCTGCTGATGCTGCTTCTCATTCCAGCGGCGGGCCAGGCGGCGCCGCCGGAGCCGGCCGGGTTCTGGACCGGTGCGCCCTATGGCCCGGTGCCGGCGACCATCAAGGGCGGTCACGTGATCGATGCCAAGGGGGTCGACGATCTTTGGCGCCACACGGCCGCGATCCCGATCGATGTTTCGCCCGCCCCGCCCAGGCCGCCGGGGGTTGCGGCAAATGCAAAGTGGCTGCCCCCGCCGCATAAGGGCATTCCGAGCTCCATCTGGCTGGCGGATATGGGGCGCGGCAAGCTGAGCGCGGCCCAGGATCGCTGGTACCGGGCGCGGCTGGCCGAGCTCAGCCCCGGAAAGCGCGACACGCCCCTGGTCTTCTATTGCCATCCCAATTGCTGGGCCGGCTGGAACGCCGCCAAGCGCGCCATCGGCTATGGCTATCGCCAAGTCTACTGGTATCCCGACGGCATCGAGGGCTGGGTGAAGGCAGGATATCCGACGGCCGACGCGATGCCGATCCTGCCTTAGGGCGATTCCGCCAAACGGGACTCGCCCGAAGCATTGCCGTGGTCGTGGCCAAGCGGGACAATGACCGCCCCGCTGCGCGGAAGAGGATCCGGCCATGACGCTGCTCATCCGCCTGATGCAGATTGCCAGCGATCTGTTGCGCTTCGCTGAGCGCGTGCTGGGGCCGCTGCTCGATCTCTTCATCCGGCTCTATCTGGCGCAGTCCTTCTTCCTCTCCGGCATGGTCAAGGCGATGAGCTGGAATACAGCACTTCTGCTGGCCGCCAATGAGTATCCCGTCAGCTGGCTCGATCCGACCAAGGCGGCGATCATCGACCTTGGGATCGAGCTGATCTGTCCACCGCTGATCGCCCTCGGGCTTTTCACCCGCCTTGCCGCGATTCCGCTCCTGATCCTGTCCCTGGTGATTCAATTCGCCTACAAGCCCCTGCCGGAGAACCTGTTCTGGGCGCTGCTGTTCGGCCTGATGATCCTTCGCGGTCCCGGGGCCCTGTCGCTCGACAAGCTGTTCGGGCCGGCCCTGCTGTCGAGCGCGCTGCCGCTGGCTGGGCGGGCGCGCCGCGTGCTGGAGCTCGTCGACAGGATCGGCCGCCCCATCGGGCTCCTGGCGATGCGGCTATTCATGGCGGCCTTCCTCTGGGGGATGGCTCCGATCGCCGCCATCCTGCTCGCCGCCGGCTTCGCGACCCGCATCGTCGCCGCCCTGTGGTTCGTCGCTATGGCGGGGAAAGCCATGATGATGGGCTCCGGCCCGCCGGAGACGATCTACTGGCTCATGGTCCTGGGGTTGATCTTCCTCGAGGGCGGCGGGACGCTCTCGGCCGACAACCTGATCTATCTCGGGCTGCGCCGCCGATTTCCGCAGCTCGACGGCGAGCCGGCCTTCTCGCTGGCAGACGCACCTCGCGTGGTCATCGTCGGCGCCGGATTCGGCGGCCTCGCCGCCGCGCACGGCCTGCGCTGGGTGAAGGCGCAGGTGACGCTGGTCGACCGGCGCAACTATCACCTGTTCCAGCCGCTGCTCTACCAGGTCGCAACCGCCAGCCTGTCGCCGGCCGACATCGCCACGCCCATCCGCACGATACTGCGCGAGCAGTTCAATCTCATCGTCCGCTATGGGCGCGTGACCGGCGTCGACAAGCAGGCGCAGGCCGTTGAAATCGACAACCGGCGGATCGCCTATGACTATCTCGTTCTCGCGACCGGATCGCGGCACGATTATTTCGGCAAGGACGCCTGGGAGGATCTCGCGCCCGGCCTCAAGAAGATCGACGACGCCACGGCGATCCGCCGGCGCATGCTCGTTGCCTTCGAGCTGGCCGAAGCCTGCGAAGACGAGAGAGAGCGCGCCGCGCTGCTCACCTTCGTCATCGTCGGTGCCGGCCCGACAGGCGTCGAGCTCTCGGGTGCGATCGCCGAGCTGGCGCGCCAGGGCATGGAGAAGGATTTCCGCCGTTTCGATCCCGCCTCGACGCGCGTGATCCTGGTGCAGGCGGGTCCGCGGGTGCTGCCGAGCTTTCCCGAAAGCCTCTCCCAGCGGGCGCAGAGGTCGCTCGAGAAGCTGGGCATCGAGGTGAAGCTCAATGGCCGGGTGAACCTCGTGGACGAGGCAGGCGAAATGATCGGCGAGGAGCGGATCGCCGCCCGCACCGTGATCTGGGCCGCCGGCGTAGCGGCATCCCCCGCGGCAAAGTGGCTGGGGGCGAAGGCCGACCGCGCGGGCCGCGTCCAGGTGATGCCGGATCTCTCGGTGCCGGATCTGCCGAATGTCTTTGCGATCGGCGACACGGCGCTCGTCGCCGGGCCCGGCGGACTGCCGGTCCCGGGGCTCGCGCCCGCGGCGCGCCAGGGCGGCGCCTATGTCGCCGGCGTGATCCGCGCCCGCATCGAGAATCGCCCGCTGCCTGGGCCGTTCCGCTATGTTCATATGGGCAGCATGGCCACGATCGGCCGCAAGGCGGCCATCGCCGATATCGGCCCGTTCAGGCTCTGGGGGATGCCGGCCTGGTGGCTCTGGGGCTTCGTGCATATCACCTTTCTGGTCGGCGCGCGGAACCGGTTTGCGGTGATGTTCGACTGGATCTGGGCCTATGTGACTTTCCGGCGCAGCATCAGGCTCATCACCGGCGCGGAGTCCGACAGGGACCCGGCGAGGGAGCCCGGCAAGGCGTAACCTTCACCGGCGAGGCGCGGTCCCGGTCAGACGTTCAGCAGCAGGTGCTCGCGCTCCCAGGAACTGATGACGCCCTGATAGGCCTCGAGCTCCGACTGCTTCACCAGGGTCATGGCGCGCATGAAGCGCTCGCCCAGGACGGGGCGCATCTTCTTGGCGCCGTTGAAGCGGTGCAGCGCTTCATAGAGGGTGCGCGGCAGGGTATGGGGAAGGGTATAGGCGCTGCCCTCGATCTGCTTTGTCGGCTTCATGCGCTCGATCATGCCGAGATAGCCGCAGGCGAGCGAAGCGGCGATGGCGAGATAGGGATTGGCATCGGCCCCGGCGAGGCGGTTCTCGATGCGCCGGGCCGGCCCATCGGAAACGGGGACGCGCAGACCGACGGAGCGGTTGTCCACGCCCCATTGCACATTGATGGGCGCATCCGAGTAGGGCTTCAGGCGCCGGAAGGAATTCACATTGGGGGCCAGCAGCGGCATGACCAGGGGGAGATAGCGCTGCAGCCCCGCGACATGGGAGCGGAAGAGGGCGCTGTCGCGGCCGAGCTTGTCGGCGAAGACGTTGCGGCCGGTCTCGATCTCGACTACCGACTGGTGGATATGCATGGAACTGCCCGGCTGGTTGGCCAGGGGCTTCGCCATGAAGGTGGCATAGATATTGTGGCGCAGAGCCGCCTGGCGCACCGTGCGCTTGAAGAGGAAGGACTGGTCGGCGAGCGTCAGCGCATCGCCATGATTGAAGTTGATCTCCATCTGCGCCGCGCCGGCCTCATGGGTCAGCGTGTCGATGTCGATCTCCTGCGCCTCGCAGTAGTCGTAGACATCCTCGAAGATGGGATCGAACTCGTTGGTCGCATCGATCCCGTAGGATTGGCGGCCGGTCTCCGCCCGGCCGGAGCGGCCGATCGGCGGCAGGAGCGGCAGGTCCGGATCGGTATTGACCTGGACCAGGAAGAATTCGAGCTCCGGCGCCACCACCGGCTTCCAGCCCTTGGCCTGGTAGAGGGCCAGCACCCGGCGCAGCACATGGCGGGCCGAGACTTCCAGCGGCTTGCCGTCGCCGTCGAAGGCATCGCAGATGACCTGGGCCGTGGGCTCCTGATACCAGGGCACCAGGCGGATCGTCTCGGGATCGGGCCGGAGATAGATGTCCGGATCCTGGTCGCTGGCGATGTCCTCGTAATCGGCGTTCTCCGAATACTCGCCCGTCACCGTCTGGATGAAGATGCTCTCCGGCAGGCGCAGGCTCTCGTCCTGCACGCTCTTGATGAACTTCGCCGCCGGCAGGATCTTGCCGCGGGCGATGCCGTTGATGTCGGGGACCAGGCACTCGACCTCGTCGATCTTGCGCTCGGTCAACCAGTCTGCGAGTTCGGTCATGATGGCCGTTCCGGAGGGAGGCTTAGGGCTACCATGGCGGCCGAAAGCTTGGCAAGGCAGCCTCGGAGGCCACCTTCCGCGGCATTTTCATAGGTCGTTTCCGCGAAAGCGGGAATCCATGGCCCAAGTCCCGTCGCTGCCCTGGATGGCCGCTTCCGCGAACATGACGGAAGTGAAGATGCTGCGGAGATCCTCAGGCCAGGAAGGTCTCCGCCGGCGTGTATTTCAGGTTCAGCGCCTGAGCGACCGCCTTGTAGACCACATTGCCCTCATGAATGTTGAGGCCGCGGCGCAGATGCGGGTCGTCATGACAGGCCTGACGCCAGCCCTTGTTCGCCAGCGCCAGCGCGAAGGGCAGGGTGGCGTTGTTGAGGGCGAAGGTCGAGGTCCGTGCCACGCCGCCGGGCATGTTGGCGACGCAGTAATGGATCACGCCGTCCACGACATAGGTCGGGTTGGCATGGGTGGTGGGATGGCTCGTCTCGAAGCAGCCGCCCTGGTCGATTGCGATATCCACCAGCACCGAGCCGGGCCGCATGTGCTTGACCATCTCGCGGGTCACCAGCTTGGGTGCCGCCGCGCCCGGCACGAGCACGGCGCCGACGACGAGATCGGCGTTGAGGACATTGTGCTCGATGGAATCGACCGTCGAGTACATGGTCGTGAGCCGCGAGCCGAAGACCTCGTCGAGCTCTCGCAGCCGCTCGATGGAGCGGTCGAGCACCGTGACCTTCGCCTCCATGCCGATGGCCATGCGCGCGGCATGGGTCCCGGAGACGCCGCCGCCGATGATCACCACCCGCGCCGGCGCCACGCCGGGCACGCCGCCCAGGAGAA
>DATBBO010000550.1:0-7547 GCA_036270995.1 Dongiaceae bacterium
CACGGTGTTGACCGGGCTGCAGGGCACGCCGAGTCTGGCGAGGCCCGCGACCCAGCCATGCTGTGACTTCAGCTTCAACACCGGCTCCAACAGCGCATAGAGCGCCCGGCGATTGGCGACGCGCTTCTCGTTGGTGACGAAGCGCGGATCGGCGGCGAGATCGGGCGCACCGGCGAAGTCGCAGAACTTGGCGAACTGGCTGTCATTGCCGACGGCCAGGATCACATGGCCGTCGGCGGCCGCCATCACATTGTAGGGCACGATATTTGGATGCTCGTTGCCCAGGCGCTGCGGCACCTCGCCGGAGGTCAGATAGTTGAGCCCGACATTGGCGAGCCAGGCGACCTGAGTATCGAGAAGCGAGAGATCGATGTACTGGCCCTCGCCGGTGCGGTCGCGGTGATGGAGGGCGGCGAGGATCGCGCTCGCCGCATACATGCCGCACATGATGTCGGCGATGCCGACCCCGACCTTCATCGGCGGCCGGTCGGGCTCGCCGGTCACGCTCATGATGCCGCCGAGGCCTTGGGCCAGCATGTCGTAACCGGCGCGGGGCGCGTAGGGGCCCGTCTGACCGAAGCCTGTGATGGAGCAATAGATCAGCCGGGGATTGGCCTCCTTCAGATCGGCATAGCTGAGGCCGTAGCGCGCCATGTCGCCGACCTTGAAGTTCTCCACCATGATGTCGCATTTGGCGATCAGGCGCTTCGCGAGCGCCTGGCCCGCCGGCTTGGCGATGTCGATGGCGAGCGAGCGCTTGTTGCGGTTGGAGCTGAGGTAATAGGCGCTCTCGCCGGTATCCTTGCCCGCCTTGTCCCTGACATAGGGCGGGCCCCATTTTCGGGTGTCGTCGCCAGCACCTGGCCGCTCGATCTTGATCACATCGGCGCCGAGATCCCCCAGAAGCTGGGTGCAGGTCGGCCCTGCGAGGATGCGGGCGAGATCGAAGACGCGGATGCCATCAAGCGGGCCGGGCATGGGGGGAACCTCGAGGCGGATGGTTTCGGCGGGCGAATGACCATGGCGGCCGCCCTGCCGTCAAGCGGAGCGATTCGTGCGATGCGTGACGAGCCTAGGCGCCCCCTCACCCCGACCCTCTCCCCGGTTCCGGGGGCGAGGGGGAAGAAGTAAGGGGGACCGAGGCCAGGCGGTCGAGGGCGCCCTGGAGGAGGTAGGCGGCGGCCAGCTTGTCGACGACAGCCCCGCGCCGGCGGTGGGACATCTCCGCCTCGCGCAGCGGCCGCTCGGCGGCGATGGTCGAGAAGCGCTCGTCCCAGAAGGCGAGCGGCAGGTCGATGACCTTGAGGAGGTTGGCGGCGAACTGGCGCACAGATTGGGAGCGCGGACCTTCGCGGCCGTCGAGCCCGATGGGGAGTCCGGCCACCAGCCCGCCGACGGCGCGCTCGGTGATCAGCGCCTGGAGCCGGGCCATGTCGGCCGCAAACTTGCCGCGTTCGAAAACGGTCAGAGGGGCAGCGACCTTGAGGGCCGAATCCGAGATGGCGAGGCCGATGGTCTTGCTGCCGATGTCGAGGCCGAGCAGGCGGCCACCCGACGGAAGGGCGGCCTTCATCTGGAGGAGCTCGATCACGGGCATCGATTAGCCTTAGCGCATTTCGCTGTTGCAGGAAAACGCCGATCCCCCATAGCGATTCCGCCAAGGGCGGAATCGCTATGGGTCTTGGTGTTGTTACGCTCAAGCGCCGCGCGGGCTTCAGAGCATGGTGCACTTTTGAGCACCATGCTCTAGCTTGGTCTCGGGATCGGCAATAGAGGGATTCGGCCCAGGATGATTCGCCTGAAGGGGGCGATGTGAGCATCGAGCTGTTCATCAAGGGGCTGATCGTGGGCCTGGCGATCGCCGCCCCGGTGGGGCCGATTGGCCTGCTCTGCATCCAGCGGGCGCTGGCCGGCGGCTGGATCTCCGGCCTTGCCTCGGGCCTGGGGGCGGCGCTGGCCGACACCGTCTATGGCGCCGTCGCCGCCTTCGGCCTGACCCTGGTGCAGGAAGTCCTGCTCGGCCATCGCGCCGTCATCGCCACCATCGGCGGGATCTGCCTCTGCCTGCTCGGGCTTCGCATCATCCTCGCCAAGCCCTCGCGCGGCCCGGCCCGGCTGCAGCGGACGGCGGCGGGGCTGGCGGGGGATCTGGCCGGGACCTTCATGCTGACGCTCGCCAATCCGCTGACGATCCTCTCCTTCATCGCCATCTTCGCCGCCCTCAACACCGGGACCGCCGGCGACAGCTATGGCGCGGCGGCCACGCTCGTTCTCGGCGTATTCGCCGGCTCTGCCGGCTGGTGGCTCTGCCTCAGCCTCGGCATCGGGGTGGTGCGCCACAAGATGGACGAGCCGGCGCTGCGCTGGATCTCGCGCGTCTCCGGCGTGCTCATCCTCGCCTTCGGTCTCACCGCCGCCTGGCATGGGATGATGCGCTGAGGACGGGTTGCGGGCTTGTTGCGGGACTTATTGCGGCTCCGGGGCCGCTTTGCTAGGGTCCGCGCCATTTCGCGACAGGTAGACCTCCGAAGGACCCAGGCCCATGTCACTGGATCGTGCCGCCGTCCGGCATATCGCCACGCTCGCCCGCATTCGCGTCAGCGATGAGGAAGCCGATGCCCTGGTGGGGGATCTCGGCAAAATCCTCGCCTGGGTCGAGCAACTGGGCGAGGTGGACACCAGCGGCGTCCAGCCGATGGCGAGCGTGGTCGCGCGCCAGCTGCCGCGCCGCGCCGACGAAGTGACCGACGGTGCCAATCGCGACCGGCTGCTGGTCAATGCGCCCGAGCCGGCTATGGGCTTCTTTGCCGTGCCCAAGGTGGTGGAGTGATGAGCGAGCTTACCGAACTCACCATGACCGAGGCCCTGGCGGGCCTCGCCAAAGGCAGCTTCAGCTCCCGCGAGCTGACCGAGGCGCATCTCGCCGTCATGATGGCGAACCGCGGGCTCAACGCCTATGTCACCGAGACGCCGGAGAAGGCGCTCGCCATGGCGGCGGAATCCGATCAGAGGCGCAAAGCCGGCAAGGCCGGGCTCATGGAGGGGATTCCTCTCGGCATCAAGGATCTCTTCTGCACCGAGGACGTGCTCACCACCGCGGGCTCCCACATCCTCGACGGCTTCAAGCCGCCCTATGAATCGACGGTGACCGCGAATCTCTGGGAGGCCGGCGCGGTGATGCTGGGGAAGCTCAACATGGACGAGTTCGCCATGGGCTCCTCCAACACCACGAGCTATCACGGCAATGTCAAGAATCCCTGGACCCGGCGCGGTGACAATCGCGATCTCGTTCCAGGCGGCTCCTCCGGCGGTTCGGCTTCGGCGGTGGCGGCGCGCATGGCCATGGCGGCCACGGGCACCGATACGGGCGGCTCGATCCGCCAGCCCGCCGCCTTCTGCGGCATCGTCGGCATCAAGCCGACCTATGGGCGCTGCTCGCGCTGGGGCGTCGTCGCCTTCGCCTCCTCCCTCGACCAGGCCGGCCCGCTCGCCCGCAGCGTCGAGGATGCGGCCCTCATGCTGCAGGCGATGGCCGGCCACGACCCGAAGGATTCGACCTCGGTCGATCTTCCCGTGCCCGACTACCGGGCTGGGCTTCGCGACGGCGTGAAGGGCCTGCGCATCGGCATTCCCAAAGAATACCGCATGGACGGCATGGCGCCGGAGATCGAGGGGCTCTGGTCCAAGGGTATCGGCTGGCTGAAAGCGGCGGGGGCGGAGATGGTCGACATCTCCCTGCCGCACACGAAATACGCGCTTCCGACCTATTACATCATCGCCCCGGCCGAGGCCTCCTCCAACCTTGCCCGCTATGACGGGGTGCGCTTCGGGCTGCGCGTGCCCGGCGCCTCGCTGGACGAGATGTATGAGAACACCCGGGCCGCTGGCTTCGGCGCCGAGGTGAAGCGCCGGGTGCTGATCGGAACATATGTGCTCTCGGCCGGCTATTACGACGCCTATTACCTGAAGGCCCAGCGCCTGCGGAGCCTGATCCTCAAGGATTTCAACGACGCCTTCGAGACCGTCGATGCGATCCTGACGCCGGCGACCCCGACGGCGGCCTTTGCCATCGGCGAGAAGTCGGACGATCCCATCGCCATGTATCTGAACGATGTCTTCACCGTGCCGGTGAACCTCGCCGGGCTGCCGGGGATTTCCGTGCCCGCGGGGCTGACGGAGGAAGGCTTGCCGCTCAGCCTCCAGCTCATCGGCCGGGCCTTCGACGAGGCGACGCTGTTCCGCGCCGCCCGCACGCTGGAAGAGACGGCGGCCTTCAGGGCCCGGCCCGCAGTTTGACTCCGGCGATCTGAGGTGGATGCCATGAACGACTATATCGAAGGCCATAACGGACCCTGGGAGATCGTGCTGGGCCTCGAGGTCCATGCCCAGGTGATCTCCAGGGCCAAGCTCTTCTCCGGCGCCGCCACCGCCTTCGGCGCCGAGCCCAACACCCAGGTCAGCTTCGTCGATGCGGCCTTTCCCGGCATGCTGCCGGTGATCAACGGCTTCTGCGTCGAGCAGGCGGTGAAGACGGGGCTCGGCCTCAAGGCCGAGATCAACCACCGCTCGGTCTTCGATCGGAAGAACTATTTCTACGCCGATCTGCCGGCGGGCTATCAGATCTCCCAGTACCAGCAGCCCATCGTCGGCAAGGGGATCATCACCATCGATCTCCCCGACGGCCGCTCGCGCGAGGTCGGCATTACGCGGCTCCATCTCGAGCAGGATGCGGGCAAGAGCCTGCACGACCAGCATCCGAGCAAGACCTATGTCGACCTGAACCGCGCCGGCGTGGCGCTGATGGAGATCGTCTCCGAGCCCGACATGCGCAGCGCCGAGGAGGCGGCCGCCTATCTGCGCAAGCTGCGCTCGATCCTGCGCTATCTCGGCACCTGCGACGGCAACATGGAGGAGGGGAGTCTCCGCTGCGACGTCAATGTCTCGGTGCGCCGGCCGGGGGCCGAGCTCGGCACGCGCTGCGAGATCAAGAACGTCAACTCGATCCGCTTCGTCCAGCAGGCCATCGACTACGAGGCAAGGCGCCAGATCGAGGTGCTGGAGGAGGGCGGGACGATCCGGCAGGAGACGCGGCTCTTCGATTCCGGCCGCGGCATCACCCGCCCCATGCGCAGCAAGGAGCATGCGCATGACTACCGCTATTTCCCCGATCCGGACCTGCTGCCGCTGGAGCTCGACCCCGCCTGGGTCGAGGGGCTGAAGGCCTCCCTGCCGGAGCTGCCCGATGCCAAGAAGCAGCGCTTCATCGGGGATTACGGGTTGTCATCCTACGATGCCGGGGTGCTGGTGGCCGATCAGGAGACGGCCGGCTTCTACGAGGCCGTGGCCAAGGGACGCGATGCCAAGCTTGCCGCCAATTGGGTGATCTCCGAGCTCTTCGCCGTCCTCAACAAGGCAGGCATCAGCATTGCGGAATCGCCGGTCTCGGCGGCGGCGCTGGGCGGCCTCGTCGACCTCATCGCCGACAACACCATCTCGGGCCGCATCGCCAAGAATGTCTTCGCCGCCATGGTGGAGACGGGCAAGCCCGCCGCGGCAATCGTCGAGGAGAAGGGCCTGCGCCAGGTGACGGATACGGGCGCCATCGACCAGGCCATCGACCAGGTCATGGCCCAGCAGGCGGACAAGGTGGCCGAATACCGCTCGGGCAAGGAGAAGCTGTTCGGCTTCTTCGTCGGCCAGGTCATGAAGGCGACCGGCGGCAAGGCCAATCCGGCGCTGCTCAACCAGCGCCTGAAGGAGAAGCTGTCGGCGTAGCGAAGAGAGGTCGCTTTCGCCTTCGCCGGAGCTTGGTCCGCCGGGCCTTGGCTGTTTCTGCAGCGTATTTACAGCCAAGCCAGCCCTTCCCGGGCGATGGTGAGGACAGGGCCTTCACCTGTTTCTCCAGGAAACAATCAAGCATCTTCCCCATCATACGAGGGATGGTCCGCGCACAAATGCATGGGCATCAGCACGAGCGGAGCGGCGATCCTGCCGGTTCGTGATAGCCTACGCGAGAGGAAGCTATGCCGACTATCGAAGTTCCCACACCGGACGAATGGAACACCAGTCACCTCGGACCGTCTACTTGGAAAACCACAATGCGTTCGAAGCTATTGTCGGCGACCTAATTGGAGACGCCAAAGTTCTGTGCTGCGAGTACGAGTCGTCCGAACACTGGCCTGGCGCGCGGCGCATCGTATATCTGGTTACTGTTGGAGCCGTTGCCGTCGATCTTCTCCACAACTCTCGCGACGGCTTACGAGGCCGGTATTGGCAGGCGCCTGATCGCGGCGACTCGGCGAACCGCTACCTGATCTCTGCACTCGAACCTAAGTTGCTCGACTTTGCCCGCCAGAAGGAGACATGGAACGCCGATAATCTGGCCGAGGCCAAGAAGTCTATCAGCCATCCGAGCGCCAAGGCCTGGGTTCACGAAAAGACCAAAAAATATGCCAATGACACAATGCACCCAGAGGTGCCGCGCTGGCGTGCAAATGAAGCTAAAGCGCCTCAAAATCTAAAATATTTATGGCGGAAGTGGTGGCCTGATGTGGCTGAAATCCAGGTAAAGGGAGCGTTTCTCTCGTCCACTGGCGATGCCTGGGTTCCTCCAACCAAGCGCAGTCGCGCCAGCGACATCAATCAGTTTGGATTCGCGTGATCCCAGGCCGATTGCGGTTCCTTCCGTTGTTCCGGGGGCGTCAGTGGTTCCCGTGACCGCCTTGTGACGGCCTCGGCCTTACAGGGCCTCGTATTCACCCGAGGTACGGCAAAATGCGGCGGCGCGCCTGCTTCTGCAGAGAATCTGCAGGGACATCCTTTCCCTTCTGAGGTGACAGACGAGCTGGCCGACTGCGTGATCACTGCGAGCAGACGGCACCAAGCTACATTTATGAGAATATACGCAAAGAGCGTAGCATGTCAAGCGCTCAGTTCGCGATGATGCTCGGGGGGACGAGGGCGACGAGCTGGCCGTCGAGATTGTGGGCGGTGCCCTCGGGCTTCTCGAACAAGGAGGCGAGCGAGGGCATGGCGGCAAGCGCGTTCGGGCCGCAGCTATAGCCCGGCGGGGCGACGGCGGTGAAGCGGCCGGGCTGAATTACAAATTGGAAGTCGCGGTTGACGACGCTGATGCTCTGCGGCGATTCGGCGCCGGGCAGCCGGAGATCGGCGGTCGCGGCCCCGGTCGGCCCTCTGGCGAGGGCCTCGAGAAGGCCAGCGTCGGGCTTGGCGAGGCTGGTCACCGGGCGGGTGTCGACATAGAGGACATTGCCCCTGAGGAAAGCGAGGCCGATCTGGTTGGCGCCGTTCAGCGTCCCGCTGCGCGGCGTGTTCGTGAAGAAGCCGCCGATCAGCGGCAGGCCCTGGGTGAAGCCCAGCCGGTTCACGTTGCGGCGCATGATGTTGCGGGTGTCGCTGCGGAAGGTGCAGTCGGGGGTGATCACGACCACCAGGGTGACGGTGTCGAAGCGGTCGGTCTGCAGCCGGATCTGGTCGACCCGTGCATCGTCGAGCCGCCGGTTCCAGGGGGTGTTGTCGTTGGTGTT
>DATBBO010000551.1:0-2455 GCA_036270995.1 Dongiaceae bacterium
CGATGACCGCGTCTCGCTGTTCGAATCCGGGGCCATCGCGGAATATCTCGACGAAACCCATGCACCGCGCCTCCACCCCGCGGATCCCGTCCAGCGCGCGATCAACCGCGCCTGGATCGAGTATCTGCCGAGCGCAGTCGATGTCATCTCCGGCCATGCCTATGCCAAGACCGAGGCGGAGTTCGACAAGGCGGCCGCGCTGGTGCCCGCCGCTTTCGAGAAGCTGGAAAAGGCGATGGCACGCCAAAGCGATGGCGGTCCCTTCTTCAACGGCGCCGGCTATTCCCTGGTGGATGCGGCCTATGCGCCCTTCCTGCAGCGCCATCTCTTCCTGGAACGCATCCGCAAGCTCGGCCATATCGAGAGATTCCCCCGGGTCAAGGCCTGGGCCGAGGCGATCGCCCAGCGTCCCTCGACCCACAGCTTCCCGCCGGCGGAGTTCGAGGCGATGTACCGCGACATGGTGAAGCGCCGCGCCACCTGGATCTCGCAATTCGTCACCTCATCGAAGGCGGCGGCGGAATGAGCGCCGCCGTGAAAACGGCCGCGGCGGCCGTGACCACCATGCGGGCCATGGTCATGCCCCAAGCCAAGGGCCGCTTCCGCCTCGAGGAACGCCCGCTGCCGGAGCCCGGCCGCCGGGAGGTGCGAATCCGGGTGCATGCCTGTGGGGTCTGCCACAGCGATGCCTTCCTCGTCGAGGGAGAGATGCCCGGCCTCACATATCCGCGCATCCCGGGCCACGAGGTGATCGGCGTCGTCGATAAGCTGGGCGCCGATGTCCAGGGCTGGGAGCCGGGCACGCGGGTCGGGGTCGGCTGGTCGCCCGGCTTCTGCGGCTATTGTAACCGCTGCCGCCATGGCGACAGCTTCGCCTGCGAGAACCTCCACGGTGCGACCGGCATCACCCGCGACGGTGGCTATGCGACCCACATGCTGGCCGACGTGACGGCGCTGGTCCACGTGCCGGCGGCGCTGGACGCTGTCGAATCCGCCCCGCTGCTCTGCGCGGGCGTGACCACCTTCAATGCCCTCAGAAACTCCGGGGCAAAGGCCGCGGAGACCGTCGCCGTCATCGGCGTCGGCGGGCTCGGCCATCTCGCCGTCCAGTTCGCCGCCCGCCAGGGCTATCGCACCGTGGCCATCGATCGCGGCCACGACAAGGAGGCCCTCGCCCGCTCTCTCGGAGCCCATGACTACATCGACGGCGCAGTGCAGGACCCCGCCGCAGCCCTCCAGGCGATGGGCGGGGCGAAGACCATCCTCGCCACGGTGACAAGTGCCAAGGCGATGGAGGCCATCGTCGGCGGTCTGGCGCCGAACGGGACCATGATGGTCATCGGCGCGGTCGGTGCGCTCACCATCAACTCCATCGATCTGATCACCAGATCTGCGGCTGTGAAGGGCTGGTATTCTGGAATGGCGGTGGATTCCGAGGACACGCTCAACTTCAGCCAACTGAACAACGTCGCGTCGATGAACGAGGTCTTTCCCTTCGAGGAGGCGCAGGCCGCCTATGACCGGATGATGAGCGGCCAGGCGCGCTTCCGCGTAGTGCTGAAGATCGCAGCGTAGCTGAACCGGGCGATGAGGCGCTGCGGCGGCTCCGAGGCCCGGCGAAGCGCTACCACAGGCCGGGCAGCAGGCGGAAGCGGACCTTGGCGGCATAGTCGCGATAGCCGGGCAGGCCCTCCATCAGCATCGCCTCCTCGCCCAGCAGGCGGGCCGCCAGCAACGGCACGAACAGGACCAGGCCCGAGAGGCCCCAGAGCGAGCCGAGAAGGAGCGGCGCCCCGATCATCAGGAGTAGAGAGTAGGCATACATGGGATGGCGGACGACCGCATAGGGGCCGGTCGAGATCACCTTCTGGCCGCGCTCCGGCTGCAGCCGGACCCGGGTCGCGGCGAAGCTGTTGGCGGCGAGGACGCCGACCCAGCCGATGAAGGCAACCAGGATCATGAGCGCGCCCAGCGCCTCGGCCCAGAGCGGCACCTGTGACCAGCCGAAGCGGCGCGCATCGAGGCCCATGAACACGATCCAGGCCAGGAGGCTCAGCATTATCCCCGCCATCACCACCCGGTCGCGCGGCTTCTGATCGGCACCGAAAGGCGACTTCATCCGCTCGGCCAGGAGCGCCGGATCCGCGCGCTTCAACCATTCGCCGAGAGCGAAGCTGCAGCCGCAGAAGAGGACAAGGAAGACCCAGGCCTGCGGCCAGGCCAGCGTGCCCGCGGGCAGGAACAGCAGCAGGCCGAGAATGAGAGCAAAGCCGAGCGACTGCAGGATGATCTTCGACGGCATGGCGCGAGGAACCTATCAGCTGCTGTGAGGAAATCTGAGGCCGCCGAGCTTACGGCATCGGCAGCGTCGCTTCACGCGCCGTCGCCACATTTCTGCGCGTGCAGACATCAAGCTTTCTGCAACCAACATCAGGAGAAAATCTTGACCGAATCT
>DATBBO010000552.1:0-3563 GCA_036270995.1 Dongiaceae bacterium
GTCTACCTCTCCTATCTGTCCATGCCGTGGCACTTTCGGAAACTTGGCTCTAGTGTTCCCGGTTCTGAAGTCCTGCGCGGGATCGGGCTGACAACCGGAGGAAGATTCGATGAACCCAAGCTTCTATGACGGCCTGGCCGAGCGCTCCCGCGACGGCGTCCTGCTGCTCGCCCGCCTTCTCCTGGCCGCGATCGTCATACAGAGCGGCTTCGGCAAGCTTTCCCATTTCGCCGCCTTCGCCGATTCCCTGGCGGGCAAGGGGCTGCCGCTGCCCTTCCTCTGGGCGCTTGCCGCGGTGGCCGCAGAATTCCTGGGCAGCCTTTGCATCCTTTTCGGGATCGCGACGCGGGCCATCGCCGCCCTGATGGTCGTCTTCGTCGCCTTCACCGCCGTGCTGGGACATCCCTTCTGGGCGGCGGATCCGGACCACTATCAGAGCCAATACACCAACTTCATGAAGAACGTCGCCATCATGGGCGGCTATCTCGCACTCTTCGTCGCCGGGCCGGGATCCATCAGCCTCGACGGATGGCTGCGCCGCCGCGGCTAGGAAAGAGACTGGAGGACATCGCGCCCAGCCTCGCCCGGCGGCTCGGCGTTCCGCTTCCGGATATCGACGGACAGCAGGTCGCGTGGCTGTCCAGCGGCTGACCTGATCTTCACCAGCTCGAGCCGGCGTTCTTCACCTGGGTTCCTTGCTGTCGTTGCTCGCCCGTGGCGGCGCTGCGATTGACCGGCTCACTCCGCGGAAGCGGCTTCGGCGCCGCTCCGCCTGGCGCGACTTCCGTGGCCGCTCACCTCGACGCCGGCATCGGGCCGCAGCGGCAGGAAGAACAGGAGGCAGGTCAGGCACAGGCCGGTGATCGCGGCGAAGGCGATGCGGATGTCGCCGACACCAAGCGCGCTGGGCGCCGCGCCGCGCCATGCCAGGGTGGCATGGAGAAGCACGGCGCCCACCGCCACGCCCATGCCGTTGGAGAGCTGTTGCATCATGCTGGCGAGGCTGGTGGCCGCGCTCATCTTTTCGGACTCGATATCAGCGAAGGCGAGGGTATTGAGGCAGGTGTACTGCAGGGAGCGGAAGAAGCCGCCGAAGAGAAGCAGGATGAAGATCAAGCCGAGCGGGGTCGCGGCGGTGAAGAAGGCGCAGACCAGTAGAGTGGCAGCGCTGATCACCGTATTGCCGATCAGCACGCGGCGGAAGCCGAAGCGGCGCAGGATCGGCCCGGTCGTCATCTTCATGACGAAGGAGCCGAGCGCGCTGCCGCAAGTGACCATGCCGGAGACGAAGGCAGTCATGCCGAAGCCGAACTGCAGCATGAGCGGCAGCAGGAAGGGCAGCGCACCCGCCGCCGCCCGGAAGATGGAGCCGCCCCAGACGCAAGCGCCGAAGCTCGGGATCCGCAGCAGAGCGACGTCGACGATGGGATGGGCCTGTCGCCGCTCGTAGCGGACGGCCCAGATGCCGAAGCCGAGGCTCAGAGCGAGCAGGCCCCAAAGCACCGATCCCGCCACTTCGGGCCGCGCCACGAGATCGGAATCATACATCAGAAAGCAGAGGGCGATCCCTGTCAGGATGAAGCCCAGCCAGTCGAAGGGCGCCTCGCGGGCCTCGCGCTGATCCTCCAGCATCAGGGTCACCAGCACCATCCCGAGGAGTCCGATCGGGACATTGAGGAAGAAGATCCAGCGCCAGGAAAGGAAGGTGGTGATGAAGCCGCCCACGGGCGGACCCAGCACCGGGCCGATCAGGGCCGGCACCGTCAGATAGGCCATGGCCCGCACCAGCTCCGTCTTCGGCACGCTGCGGAGCAGCACCAGCCGGCCGACAGGCACCATCATGGCGCCGCCGATGCCCTGGACGATCCGGGCCAGGGCCAGCTCGACGATGCCGTTGCAAAGGCCGCAAAGGATGGAGCCCAGGGTGAAGACCGCGATCGCGGCGCGGAAGACGCTCCGGGCACCGAAGCGATCGGCGACCCAGCCGCTGATGGGGATGAAGATTCCCAGGCTGAACATGTAGACGGTGATGCCGAGGCTGAGATAGATCGGGCTGGTGCCGAAGCTCTTGGCCATGGCGGGGAGCGCCGTGGTGATCACCGTCCCGTCCAGATTCTCCATGAACAGGGCGCAAGCGACGATCAGAGGCACGATCATCGAACGGGGGGCGGTGGACGCGGTCGGCATACACAAAGGCGGTGATTCGCAAGAAAGAAGCCGGCGAGCAATTGCCGCTGGCTACCGTGCCACCTGTGGCCGATAGGGGGTAGACCAAACTATTGCATGGCAGATCCGCGCGAAGAAACCGGTCGGGAAGGGTTCCTTGGTCCCCGGTCGTGGCCCGGTTCGGGTTCGCGCATAGACCCGGGCTTCGGGCCTACCGCCGCTGATAGATGGTGCAGCCCGCGGCGACGTAGACAGGAATTGCGTCGGTGAAACAGAACTCGAGCTTGTCGCCCATGACCTCGCCGGTGGCGGCTCCCCCATCTGTCGACATCACGAAGCGAACCCCATCGCTGCGGAAGACGCCGACGAGATCCTTCGGCTTGCCGCTCGGCCCCGTATTGTAGCCGGCAAAGGCGGGGCCATCCTGGGCCGTGATGACGAGCTTCCAGGCGAAATGAAGGTCATGAGTCAGGGAGGGCGCGGCGTAAGTCGGCAGCCCCTCGCGCGGTCCGATCCGGGCGGAGGAGTGCTCGACGGGAATCCAGGTGCCAACGACATTGGGAGGCTCGGCGGCGAGAGCCGCGGTCGAGAGGCTTGCGAGAACGAAAGCCAGAGCCAGCGAACGCATGAGATCCCCCATCACAATGAGTCGAGGCGCCCGGATGGTACCCGGGCCTTTCACTTGCGCTTGTAGGTTGTGCAGCTTGCCGCGATGTAGTTCGGCACGTTGTCGGTCCAGCAGATCTCGATCTCATCGCCGTTGACCTCGCCCGAGGCATTGCCGCTGTCGGTCGAGAGCACGAAACGCCGCCCGTCCATGCGGAACACGCCGACCGTCATCTCTGGCTTGCCCTTCGGCCCATGGGATATGCCGGAGAAGGCCGCGCCGTCCTGCTTGTCGAAGGTGTAGCTCCAGCCGAGGGCCTTGTCTCTCACGAGGGAGGGCTTGGTGTAGGTGTCATAGGCGCCGCTCGGGGTCGTGCCGATCCGGGCGGCGGCATGGGAGACCGGCACCCAGGTACCGAGGATGTTGAACGGCTCGGCAGCAAGCGCGGGGGTCGCGACGGCGGTGAGCAAGGCGGCAAAAGCGAGCAAGCGCATCTTGGGCTCCTCCACTGTGAGGGCATATTCTAAGTTGTCGCCGAACCTACTGAAAGCGCGAAGGCTCCAGGACAATCTCCATCGGCCGGTCTCCTGGTTGCCTCTCGAGGCTCGCTTCCCTCATTCCACGCTTGTCCGACATTGCGAATGCAGCGAAAGTGTCGAGCGTTTTCTGCCGCGAATCGACGAATCGAATGGAGAGATCATGCGCAAACTGTCGCTCGGGATCGTGATGATGGGCCTCCTGGGTCTGAGCCTTTCCGGCTGCGGAGAGAGTCCCGGCTGCCGGGCGCTGA
>DATBBO010000553.1:0-7680 GCA_036270995.1 Dongiaceae bacterium
TTTCAGCGAGGAAGTA
Organism: Dongiaceae bacterium; assembly: GCA_036270995.1. Classification (GTDB taxonomy): domain Bacteria; phylum Pseudomonadota; class Alphaproteobacteria; order Dongiales; family Dongiaceae; genus DASXQK01. The sequence continues at coordinate 17 of DATBBO010000553.1, forward strand.
TCGGTGCCGCTGGTCGGCTCGGTGACGCCGAAGGCCTGCAGACGCAGCCGACCCGCGGCGATCTCCGGCAGATATCGGCGTTTCTGGGCCTCGCTGCCGTGCCGCAGGAGGGGTCCCATGATGTACATCTGGGCATGGCAGGCGCCGCTATTGCAGCCGGCCCGCTGGATCTCCTCCAGGACCGCCGCACCGGCCGAGAGGGTGAGCCCGGCACCGCCATATTCCTCAGGGATCAAGGCGGCGAGAAAGCCCGATTCCGTGAGCGCCGCCACGAATTCCGCCGGATAGGCTCTCTCGCGGTCGAGCCGGCGCCAGTACTCGCCGGGAAACCGCGCGCATAGCTTGCGGACCGCCGCGCGGATATCCTCGTGCGCCATGTCCGGGCTCACGACGCAGCCTCCTCCCGTGAGGCGCCGGCGCCCAGGAATTCCCTGCGCAAGGCCGCATCCTGCTCTCCCAGCCGCGCCACTGGGCGCAGCGCCCGGCGCTGGCCGTCACGGATGACCGGCGGCGCGAGCAGGTCGACCCGTCCCTTCGGGGTCTCGACCGGCGCGAAGGTAGCGCTTCGATGACTCATGAGATCGGTCACGGTCGCGACGGGGCCGAAGGCGATGCGGGCACGCTCGAGCGCGGCAGTGACCTCGTCATGACGCCGCTGGCTGAGCTTTGCCTGGACATGGGCGTCGAGCACCGCGCGGTTACGAACCCGCGATACGTTCGATTCGAAGCGCGGATCGGCAGCAAGCCCCGGCTCAGCCAGCACCTCGGCGCAGAAGCTGCCCCATTCGCGCTCGCTCTGGATGGCGAGCACAATGTCTCCGCCCTCGAGATGGAACACACCATAGGGGGCGATTGACGGGTGGGCGAGGCCGAGACGCGGCGGCTCGCGTCCGCCATAGCGCCGGGTGAGGTAGGGGACGTTCATGTAATCCGCAATGGTATCGAAGAGCGAGAGCTGGATATGCGACCCGGCGCCGGTCTGACCGCGGCGCAGCAGCGCCTCCAGTATGGCAGCGTAGGCGGCTTGGCCGGTAACGATGTCGCAGATCGACACACCCACCCGGCTCGGTCCGGAGTCCGGCGTGCCCGTGATCGAGGCGAGGCCGACCTCGGCCTGGATCAGCAGATCATAGGCCTTGTGGTCGTGATCGGGCGTGCCCGGCGCATAGCCGGTGATCTCGCAGACGATGAGGCGCGGATGGCGCGCGCGCAGGCTCGCCGCACCCAGGCCGAGGCGCTCGGTGGCGCCGGGCGCCAGATTCTGGACGAAGACATCGGCCTTGGCGAGCATGGCCCCGACCAAAGCGAGATCTTCCGGCTTCTTCAGATCGACGCGGCAGGATTCCTTGCCGCGGTTGGTCCAGACGCTGTAGGTCGACTGTCCCTGGACATAATCGTCGAAGCCGCGGGCGAAATCGCCCTCCGGCCGCTCGAGCTTGATGACGCGGGCCCCGGCATCGGCCAACCGCGAGGTCGCCACCGGCCCCGCGACCGCCTGCTCGAGGGCGACAACCATCACGCCGTCCAGAACATCCGTCATTTGCCCGGAAAGTTAGGATGAAGTCGGCGCGGCCGTCTACCACGTGGCTGCCGCTGAGGCCCAAAGAGCACAACCCGCCCCTGCCAACCCGCAATAGCTTGCAAGCGATTACAGCGGCTTCGGTCAAGCCCTCGAATTCGCGCTACAGCCTGTGGCATCGGTGAAATACTCTTTTATGCCCCAGCAAATCTTTATTTTGGCCCGCCGCGTTCACCGATGCTGGAACTATGTTAACGGCATTGACGTATAGGGTTCCCGGCGGCGGTGGCTATGGGCTTCCGATGGGCCTTCATCACCGGGTGCGACGAGGGTGGTCGCAAGCGTCATCGCCGGAGGCGGCGGTGAACTGGAGGTCGAGGGGCACAGCATTAACGCAGCCATGAATTGGCGGATCCACGGGTGAGACCGCGGATTCGCGAACCCGGTGTGTCGGCTCCTTCACGCAACTCGATTGTCGATTCGGCATTGGAGATTCGACACGGAAATCTGCCCGCCGGCGCAAGCAATACGCGATGTCGGACCGCCGGCAACGGAGGAACTCTACCGATCGCATGTACAACCCTGTCACATTCGAAGGCTGCTTTGGCTGGTACCATCAAGGCTCCGCAGATCTCGGCATCGTCCTTTGTGCGCCCCACGGCCATGAGGAGCTCTGCGCCCATCGCCATTGGCGCGAGCTCGCCCACAAGCTGGCGGCGCGCGGCCTGCCGGTGCTGCGCTTTGACTATCCCGGCACAGGCGATTCCGCCGATGCCGACGAGACCCCCGGCCGTGTCCGGGCCTGGATCCAGAGCATTCACAGCGCCGCCGCCGCCCTGCGCGCATCCGCGGGGGTCGAGCGCATCGCCCTGGTGGGGCTGAGAATCGGCGCGATCCTCGCCCTGGCGGCCGCCGAAGAAATGGATGGCGTGGCGGCGCTGGCTTTGCTTGCGCCCCTGACGTCGGGAGAGGCCTGTGTGCGCGAGCTTCGCGCGCTGGCGATGATGGCGACGGCGAAGCGTCACCGCGACATGCAGGCATCCGCTCGCAGCGGCAGCCTCGAACCCGCCGGCTTTCTCTACACCAAGAAGACCCTGGAGGACCTGCGCGCGCTCCCGCTGCTGCGGAGCGGGCGGCGGCTGGCGGAATCGATCTTGTTGCTGGATCGGCCGAATACCACGCCAGACCAGGACTTCCGCGCCCGCATCCGGGAGTCCGGCGCCGAATTGGAGGAGGGAATCTTCGAGGATTATCCGCTGCTCCTGCGCGATGCGGGTCTCTCCGGCTATCCCGATGTCGGCTTTGGCCGGGTGATCGACTGGCTCGCCGCACGCGCGCGACCGGCCGCAGCCCGTTCGTCCGAAGTCGCTCTCTCCTCCGTTCTCGCACTGCCGGACTCGAATGAGACGCCGGCGGACTTCCATGACGACCCAGCCTCTTTCGGTGTCCTCTGCACGCCCCATGGCGTGGCGGCGGCGCGGCCCACGCTGGTCTTCCTCAACACCGGCGCCAATCACCATATCGGCATGGGCCGCATGACGGTGACGATGGCTCGGCGCCTGGCAGCGATAGGCTTCACCTCGTTCCGCTTCGATATCGGCGGCATCGGCGACAGCGATCCGCCACCGGACCGCAGCCTCAATCATCCGATCAATCCCGCCATGGTCGCCGATGTGCGCCGCGCCCTCGACTGGCTGCAAAGCCAAGGCCATAGCGAATTCATCCTCATCGGCGTCTGCTCGGGCGGGAAGCTCGCCTTGCATACGACCCTCGAGGACAAACGCGTCATCGGGCAGATGCTGCTCAATCTGCAGGGATTCTGGAAGGCGGCCGATCCGACCAACCAATATCTCTCGCGGCGCGCCTATATTCGCCTAGCGCTGCGCGAGCGACCTGGAAGCGGGTCCTTCGCGGGGATACGAATGTCCGCGGCATCGTGAAATCGGTCATCGGTCGCGCGGCGGCGCGGATTTCGGCAGATGTCCAGGAGTCGCTGAGCCGCTTCCGGAAGCAGCCCGGCAAGCGCGGTGCCAGCGTTGCGGAGTTCCGCCGCCTGGCGGCGCGGCGGGTCCGGACTCATTTCGTCTATGTCGAGGAGGATCCCGGCCTCGACGAGCTGGAGATGATGTTCGGCCGCGACGGCCGCATCCTGGCCGAGATTCCCCATGTCTCGATGACCTTCCAGCGGGAAGGCGACCACGTCTTCTCCTCCGAGCGCGCCCGACGCCGGCTCTTCGCCGAGGTGGAGCAGGCGGCGATCCGGATGGCGCTGCCGCCCGTCCCGGAGATCACCCTCCGCCCGCGCTCACCCGAGCCGGAAAGCTCTCCCTCCGCAGCTCCTTCCTTGTGACAGCCATGAGCGATACCGAGGATCTCATCCATCACCGACTGCAGAAGCTCCTGGGCGATCTGGGCACGCTGGCATGCGATGCCGCGGAGCTGACGCCCGAGACGGATCTCTACGCGACCGGGCTCACCTCCCTCGCCTCGGTGGACCTGATGCTCGCGATCGAACGGGACTTCGGCTTTCTTTTCCCGGACGATCTGTTGAACCGGCGGACCTTCGGCTCCATCGGCGCCATCGCCGCCGTCATCCGGCGCCTGGGCCGGGAACCGGAGGTGATCGCATGATGGCCCCCCTCGAACGCGCGCGATCGGTTGCCGCCGATGTAGCGGCGCGCCACGCCAACATTGTCGATGCCGAAGGCCGCTTTCCCGCGGAGGCCATGGCGGCGCTGAAGGAGGCCCGGCTCCTCAGCGCCTTCGTCCCCCGCGAGCTGGGTGGCGAGGGACTGTCGGTCTCGGAGATCGGCTCGATCTGCCACCTGCTGGGGCGCGGCTGCGGCTCGACCGGGCTGATCTATGCGATGCATCAGATCCAGACGGCCTGCATCGTGCTTCATGGCCAGACCGTCACCTGGCAGTGCGACATGCTGCGCACGCTGGCGCGCGAGCAGTGGCTGCTGGCCTCGGCAACCACCGAGGCTGCCACCGGCGGCGACCTCGGCCGCAGCGAATGCGCGATCAGACGCGAGGGCGAGTGCTTCACGGTCGAGAAGCAGGGCTCGGTGATCTCCTACGGCGACAATGCCGACGGGGTCCTGGTGACCGCGCGCCGCGCGCCGGACGCGCCGCCCTCCGACCAGGTGCTGGCGGTGGTGACGCGCGGCCAGTTCGAGCTCTCGACGGTGGGCCGCTGGAATGCGCTCGGCATGCGCGGGACCTGCTCCAACACCTATGTACTGCGCGCCCAGGGTCATGCCGACCAGATCCTGCCCTGTCCCTATGGCGACATCCAGAACGACACGATGGTGCCGTTTTCCCATCTGACCTGGTCCTGCGTCTGGCTCGGCATCGCCAGCGATGCTCTCGATCGCGCCCGCCATTTTCTCCGGCGCCGGGCGAACGGAGCCGGGGCCTTCAGCCCGGCGCAGTCGCGGCTCGTGGACGCCACCGCCACGCTCCAACAGGTGAAAGCCAATATCCTCGTGGCGCTGCGCCTCTATGAGGGGGTGCTCGCCGGGCCCGACCGCAGCTCCTCCCTCGCCCTCGTAATGGCCATGAACAACCTCAAGATGTCGGTCTCCACCACCATCGTCCAGGTCATCCAGCAGGCCCTCCTGATCTGCGGCATCGCGGGATATCGCAACGATTCGGAGTTCAGCCTGGGCCGGCATTTGCGCGACGCCCATTCCGCAGCGCTGATGGTTGCCAATGACCGCATCGCGGCGAACATGGGCAAGATGCTGCTCGTGCAGCGTCTCGACACTGATCTGATCGCCTGAACGAGGGGCCGATGCGGGACCAACCAAATGATCTGCGAAGCGAGATGGTGGCTGCCGGGCTTCTGATCGGGACCGGCATCGACGGCGTGCTCGGGCGCAGCGCGGTCTTCGAGGATGTGCTGACCTGCTTCAACGCGGTCATCACCCGATGGGGCGTCGAGAACGGCGCCGAGGCGGTTCACTTTCCGCCGGTGATGAACCGCGCGCAGCTCGAGCGAAACGGATATCTCAAGAGCTTTCCCCAGCTCGCGGCTTCGCTCAGCGGCCTCCGCTGCGAGGGCAACGGCCATCACGCGCTGCCCTATCCCGAGGATTTGCCCACCGGGCTGATGATGGTCCCCGCGGCCTGTTATCCCCTCTACCCCATGGTGGCCGCGCGCGGCACCTTGCCGGCCGAGGGCGCGCTGTTCGACATTCACGGCTGGTGCTTCCGCCGCGAGCCTTCGCAGGATGCCCCGCGGCTGCAGAGCTTCCGCATGCATGAGTTCGTCAAGCTGGGCCAGCCAGCCGATGTGATCGCCTTCCGGGAATCCTGGATCGAATCGGCGCAAGCGCTCTACACGGCGCTCGAGCTCCCCTTCACCCTCGATGTGGCCAACGATGCCTTCTTCGGGCGGACGGGCCGCGTGCTGGCAAGCAGCCAGCGCGAGAAGAACCTGAAGTTCGAGCTGCTGATCCCCGTCACCAGCGAGGAGGAGCCGACCGCCTGCTGCAGCTTCAACTACGCCGAGGACCGCTTCACCGAGACATGGCAGATCGCCATGACCGATGGCGCGAGGGCCCATTGCGGCTGTGTCGCCTTCGGTATGGAGCGCACGACGCTGGCACTGTTTCGCCATCACGGTTTCGATCCCGAGCGCTGGCCCACGGGCGTCCGCCGGATGCTTTTCAACTGAGTGCCACCAGAGCATGGTGCACAAAGTGCACCGTGCTCTCCGGCGTGCCTACCGGCGTTCCTACCCTGCCGGCGTCTCGAGCGGCACGCCCGCAGCGGGGCCGCAGGTTTCTTCCAGCAGCCAGTTTCGAAATGCCGCGATCTTCGGACGCTGGGCCGTGCCCTCGGGCACGACGACGTAGTAGCCGTAATCGGTGGGCAGCGCATAGTCGAAGAGACGCACGAGCCGTCCTGCGGCGAGATCGTCGCCGGCGAGCGCGTTCTGGCTAAGAGCCACTCCCAGCCCGTCGATCGCGGCCTGCAGCATCAGGTTGGAGTAGTTGAAGCTCAGGCTGTGGCGGACGACGAAGTCCGACATGCCAGCCGCCTCCAGCCAGAGCTGCCAGAAATCCACCCGCCAGTCATAGTCGCTGATGAGGGTGTGATGGGCGAGGTCCGCGGGAACCTTCAGCGGCACCGGGCCCTCGAGAAGGCGGGGGCTCGCGACCGGAAACATGGTCTCGCGCATCAAAAGCTCGATATCCACATCGGGCCAGACTCCACGGCCGTAGCGAATGCAGATATCCACGTCCTCCCGCGAGAAATCGGTGAGCTGGGAATTGGCGGAGATGCGCACGTCGATGTCCGGATGGCGCTCACGGAAGCGCCTGAGCCGCGGCACCAGCCATTTGGCGGCGAAGGAGGGCATGATGCTGACGGTGAGCGGGCCGCTGCGCTCGCGGACCCTGAGGCGCCGCGTCGCCTCTCCCAGGCGCTCGAAGCTGTCGCGCACCGGCTTCAGATAGGCCTGGCCGGCACTGGTCAGGACAAGCCCCCGGTTCACCCGGCGAAAAAGCGGGGCCCCCAGCCAGGCTTCGAGGGCCTTGATCTGATGGCTGACGGCGCTGTGCGTCACGTTCAGCTCGGCCGCCGCCTTGGTGAAACTCAAATGCTTGGCGGCAACGTCGAAGCAGCGCAGGGCGTTGAGGGGCGGGAGCCGTTCGGCCATGATCCACCTGAGGAATGTCATTCGTTAGTTTTTCTCACGAAACATATGAGAAACGATCGTTTGAGAGCAAGCGGCGAATATACCAAGTTATCTCCACGGATCGCGGCCATTCGCGCTCCGGCTCAAGGGAGATGAACATGAACCAGATATGCGCAAATGAGACCATTCTCCGGCCGCAGACTGCCCCTGGGGCCTCTGCTCCGGCGCGTCCCTGGACCCGTTTTGTTCATGCGGTCGACGGCAAGCTGGGGAGCCTGGCGGATACCCTCCTCACCTGGCAGGCCCGGCACAGGGACCGGATGCATCTGATGAGCCTGGACGACCGGCTGCTGCGGGATATCGGCATCAGCAACGCCGATGTGGATCGTGAGGCCTCGAAGCCCTTCTGGCGCGGCTGACCTGCCGGGGGAATTCCGCCATCATGGCCGGATCATCCCGCAAGCAGGGTCCAACCAGGGGGAAAGGCCGATGCATAGC